>JAZUFU010000016.1:0-2526 GCA_045640865.1 Acutalibacteraceae bacterium
CAATATAAAGAATTTTTTTAGGAGGAAAATCTCATGGCAACATTACAGGCACTCGGTATGATCGAAACAAAAGGACTTGTCGGCTCAATAGAAGCAGCCGATGCAATGGTTAAGGCGGCTAATGTTAACCTTATCGGTAAGGTTCATGTTGGCGGCGGTCTTGTTACCGTTATGGTAAGAGGCGATGTTGGCGCGGTTAAAGCGGCTACAGACGCAGGCGCGGCAGCAGCTTCAAGAGTAGGCGAACTCATTTCCGTTCACGTTATTCCCAGACCCCATAACGAGGTTGAGTATATACTTCCCACACTTGACAACTGCGACCGTCAGTAATTTTTCGTCCTGATCGGCAGTTGCCGCCGAGAGGTTGACTTACCTTTTAAAGAAAGGAGGATGCGCTGTGGAAATTTTAACCGAGGCAGATTTGCGCTCAGGCAGGTATGCGAGTCAGAACGGCAGAATTACCGTATCTGAGGGCACATTTATAACGCCGCTTGCAAGGGAATATATCAGAGATAAGGGGCTTCAGCTCATTGTCGGCAAAGATAAAAATTCGGGCGGCAGCTTCGGCAAAGGCGTTATGAGCTACACGCCCATAACAGGCACGGGAAGCAACAGATTTGTTGACTATGAAACAGGCGAAGGATATGCTGAAAAGCCCGAGCACATGACTCATCTCAGAGAAAATCTTCTTGTTCCCAAAAACCATCCGCGCATTCTCTTCAGAGGTAAGCTTGACAGTCTTGAAGCACTGATAATGCAGACGCAGATAACAGCTCTCGACGAGGGCTATAAAAACATAGCACAGGAGCTTGACGAGGTGATGAGCTTCGTTCAGACTTTGCTCGCGTGTGAGGTTAAGGATGAGCCTGTACCCGAAATCAAGGTTTTCGGTATGAACTCTCAAAGGCTCAGATATGTTTCACATCATCTGACCGAGGAATTCGGCATTCAGCACTCCGTTCCTCACTATTCCATGGGCAAAATCTGCGTTGCGCTCAACACTCTGCGCACTCTTGCAAGGGAAGCCGAGCTTTCCGCTGTCAACGCGTTTACTGTTGACGGCAGAATGGAGCGCGGCGATATTGTTGAAGCTCTCAACAGACTCAGCAGCTGTATCTACATTATTTTCTGCAAAAAGGTAGCAGGTCAGTACGATTAAAGGTGAGAGTATGAACGAAAACGAAATCAGAGCCATTGTCAGCCGTGTTTTAGCTGATATGGCAGGGGAGAAGAAAGAAATCCCAATTGAATCATCGGCGAGGCACGTTCACCTTACAAAAGAAGCCGTCGAGGCTCTTTTCGGTAAGGGAATGACACTTACGAAAAAGAGAGATTTGTCTCAGCCCGGTGAATTTTTAAGCGAACAGAGACTTAAACTTGTTACGGCTAAGGGCGAAATCGCCAATGTAGCTGTTCTCGGCCCTGAAAGAAAAGCCGTTCAGGTTGAGCTTTCAATGACCGACTGCCGCTCACTCGGCATAAAAGCACCCGTTAATCTTTCGGGCGACCTTACGGGAGCGGGAGATGTTTATCTCGTCAGCGAAAACGCCGTTTATAATGCCTCGAAAAGCGTTATTGTGGCGCAGAATCATATCCACATGACTCCGTCCGACGCCGAGTATTACGGCGTTAAGGACTCACAGAGCGTAAGGGTTACAGTCAACACCGCGCGCCCTGTAACATTTGACAATGTAGTTATCCGCGTCAGCGAGAAGTTTGCGCTTGCGATGCATATTGACTTCGACGAAGCAAACGCCTGCTGTCTCGGTAAGGATTCTACAGGCAGACTCTCAATATAATTCAGAGGATTGATTATGGAGAATTTATCTTATGACGCTTTGGTTGATATGATAACCAAAGAGGTTTTAAAGGTATTATCTGACAACAAAATAGTATCTGACGCCTGCGGTAAAATCGACAGCCGTCCTCTCGCGCTTCTTATCGGCGAGGAGGAAAAACTGCCGTCATTTGCCGCGGAAAAGTACAGATTTGTGCCTTTGGACGATTATAAGGGCGATATTTCCGGCTTTGAGTGTGTATTTATCGCGAAACTGAGCTTCTCTCAGCTCGCCGATTGCGCTCTGGGCAGAGATTCCTGCGCTGCTTCGTGCGCTGTTATTCAGGCTTTGCTCAACGGCAAAAAGGTATATCTGCTCGAATCGGCTCTGCCCCACAGAGCATACAAAGAAACGGCGGACAGAAAGTTTTATGCCATGCTTGAGGGCTATGTGAACACTCTGCGCTCATTCGGCGTTGAGTTTATCCGCGAGCAGTGGTTCGGCAAAAATCTCAACAAGGACGCTATTGAGGACAACACCGCCGATAAGGTAATAACAGAAAAAATTGCGGTAGCTCTCTGTGAAAAATGCTCAGGCGGCATTGTCAAGCTCAGAAAAGGCACGGTTATAACACCGTCCGCAAAGGATATATTCAATCACTCTGAAATTAAAGTTGAATTTGTTGATTAGGAGGTGTCCCCGTGATTATATGCAAGGTTATAGGCCACGTGTGGGCAACCAAAAAAGA
>JAZUFU010000017.1:0-4781 GCA_045640865.1 Acutalibacteraceae bacterium
TTCTTCGGTCTGCGCTGAAAGGTACAGACTCGCAAGGCTACTTTTCCTTAAAATGCGCCTTTCACCCGCCTTGCGTCCCTTTGCTCCTCGCAATACGTCAGTATAACATCGTCGCAAAAGAACACAAATCGGGCAAAATTCATCATTTTAAGGTGCAAAGCAGTTTTTGATGAGAGAATTTTTCTGAAGACAAAGAAAATCCGCATCATGCATACTGGCGTATTCGGATGCGGATTTGATGCAGTATTCGGGAAAATTATCCGTCAAAAACAAAAGTATCCTTGCGAGACTGTACCTAATACGACAGCCCATATATTATTTATGCCTTTGCGGCTGCTTTGTCTCCTCTTTCGGGGAGTATGAATATAAACACGAGTGAGCTTAAAAGCAGGGCGAACGGATAATAGAGCAGGGGGATAATATCAAACGCCGAGATGCTGCCGCCCAGAGCCGTAACCGCTGAAATCGCAACGAGCATCTGCGCACCGTAAGGGATAACGCCCTGGAAAATGCAGGAGAATGTATCGAGAAGCGAAGCGGTATTTCTCTTTGAAATGCCGTAATCCTTTGAAATATCCGCGGCAATCGGGTTCGCCATAACAATAGCAACAGTGTTGTTCGCCGTGGCAATATCCATAAGACCGACAAGAAGACCTATGCCGAGCTGACCTGCTCTTTTGCCCTTGAAAAGAGTTTTGA
Organism: Acutalibacteraceae bacterium; assembly: GCA_045640865.1. Lineage (GTDB taxonomy): Bacteria > Bacillota > Clostridia > Oscillospirales > Acutalibacteraceae > CAG-488. The sequence continues at coordinate 700 of JAZUFU010000017.1, forward strand.
TTCCGTTGAGGAGCGAGTCAAAGCCGCCGTTTTCGCGGATGAGCGCGCATATTGACGAAACGAGTATAGTAACCATAACCGTCTCAAACATTCCCGACGCGCCGCTGCCCATGTTGCCGAGGAGGTCAACGGGTTTGACGCTGCCTGTCGCGAGCATGATAATCGCGCCCGAAACAATGCCGACAAGAAGCGTTACAAAAACATTTATACCGACAATTCCGCCGATAAGGACGAGAATATAGGGGATAATCTGAATAAGGTCGTATGAATGTTCAATCGTGCCCGAAACATCAGAGCCGAAAGAGCGGATAAGAATAATCACAAGCGTAAGAAGTGCCGCAGGGAGAGCTATGGCGAAGTTCTCGCGGAATTTGTCCTTCATCTGACAGCCCTGACCGTTGCAGGCGGCAATGGTGGTATCAGAAATGAAAGAAAGATTGTCGCCGAACATCGCTCCGCCCATAACGGAAGCAACGCACAGCGGAAGCCCGAAGCCCGAAGCTGACGCGACAGTTACGGCAATCGGAACAATAAGTGTGATAGTGCCGACAGATGTGCCCATGGCGGTGGAAACAAAACAGCTTACAATAAACAGCACCGCAACGGCGAACTTCGCGGGAATCAGCGAAAGCATGAAGTAAGCCACGCTTTCCGCGCTGTCTCTGCCTACAACGCCGACGAATATACCGGCTTCGAGGAAAATAAGTATCATTGTAACAATGTTTTTGTCGCCGATGTCCTTGCCCATGAGGACGAGCTTGTCGTCAAAGCTGACCTTTCTGTTTTGCAGGCAGGCTGTCAGAAGCGCCGCAAGAAAAGCCACAACAATCGGGATATTGTAAAATCCCATTTCAATTTTTAAAACATACTCAAAAAGAATGCCCAGACCGAGATAAAACACAAGAAATACTCCGATGGGCAAAAGAGCCGCAGGGTTGCCTTTTTTCATAATTAAAACCTCCAAAATTTACACAACTTTTTAATTTTATCATACAATTAAAAAATAATCAATGGTTTATTCTTTTTTACATCATTTACAAAAACACGGTTGTTTTTTTGTTCCTTTTTCCGACGGCGGATTTCAACAAAAAATTGCAATTACATTTTTTATATGATATAATTTTGAGGTAAAGCAAATTTTTATGAGGTGATAAATATGAATTTCAGAGAACTTGTCAAGGACGCGGCAGAGCAGATTAAGAACTGCGGCGACTTTGCAAAAGAGGGCATTACTCATATCTGCTCAGAGTTCGGTCCGCGTGAATGCGGCAGCGATGCTGAGAAAAAGGCTCAGGAATACATGGCGGAAATGCTCAAGGGCTTTGCCGACGATGTTACAAGAGAAAAATTTGAAGCCAACCCCAGAGCGTTCATGGCGTTTGTTCCCATCGCGGGCGGTCTGCTTTTAGGCTCAACGGCGGCTAATCTTATCGGCGCGTTCAAAAAGAACAAGGCGGCGGCTGTTTCCGTTCCGCTTCTCGGCGCGGCTCTCGGCAGTGTTATCGGTGAATTCGCTCTTTACAAGCAGCCCCTTGACCCGCTTTTCAAAAAGGCTGAGTCGGGCAATGTTGTTGCCGTCCGCAAGGCAACAGGCGAAACAAAACGCCGCATAATCATTTCAGGTCATACCGACTCCGCTCCCGAGTGGACTTATACATACAAGCTCGGCTCAAAGGGCGTTGTTTCTGTTGCGGGTTACGGCGTTGCAGGTCTTGTTTATGACATCGTTTCAACCGCTGTTTCTCTCGGCAGTAAAAACGACAAGCTCAAGAAAAAGCTCGCTCTCGGTCAGCTTGCTTTCGTGCCCGGCTTTGCGGCTCTTTTCGCTTTTACAAACAGCAAAAAGTTTGTTGACGGCGCAAGCGACGACCTTTCAGGCTGCTATGTTGCGAACTCTGTTATGAAATTCCTTGCGGAAAATGATATCCGCTTTGAAAACACCGAGGTTGTGGCTCTGCTTGCAGGCGGTGAGGAATGCGGTCTTCGCGGCACGAAGGCATATTTCAAGGCTCATCCCGAGCTTCTCAATGACGGCGTTGAGACAATTTTCGTCGGCTTCGACACAGTTCGCGACGCTGAATACATGATGATTTACGAAAAAGACCTTAACGGACTTGTTAAGCTCGACAAAAAAGCCTGCGCTCTTATGAAAGATGCGGCGGCAAAATGCGGCGAAGATGTACCTCTTGGCGCAATTCCTCTCGGCTCAACCGACGCGGCGGCGGCAGCTCAGGCAGGCATCAAGGCGGCGAGCTTTGTTGCCATGGATCCCGCACCTGCGCGTTATTATCACACAAGACTTGACACAGCCGATAATCTTTGCCCCGAAACAATCGCAAAGGGTGTTGAAATTGCGCTCCAGACCTTGTTTGATTTCGACGAAAAAGGACTCGATTAAGTTTATAAGCAAAGAATGAAGCGGGCATTATTTTCGGCGTGTTCGTTTTTGACGGCGAAAAAATATTAAGATAAACGGAGGTCTGTAATTATGATGAAAATCGGTGTTATCCCTGATTCTTTTCAGGTTCCCTTTAAGGAAGCGGTGATTCTTGCAAGAGATATGGGTGTCAAGGGACTTCAGCCTTTTGTTACAAGAGGAGAAATGGCTCCCGAAAATCTCACGGCGCAGGATCGCAGCGATATTCTCGCATATGTCAGAAAAAACGGCCTTGAGTTTTCGGCTCTCTGTGCCGATTTCGGCATGAATTTCAAATCGGCTGACAACTCGGACGAAATCAAAAGAACGATGTCGATGATGGATCTTGCAATTGATCTTGATACTCACATCATAACCACTCACATCGGAAAGGTACCGGAGGACGAAAACTGTGAGGAATATTTCAATATGGTCAAGTCCATCGAGAAGCTCGGAAAATACGGCGATGAGATCGGCGTATGCTTTGCGACCGAGACCGGTCCCGAAATGTCGCAGTCGCTCAAGGGTGTTCTTGACAAGGCGGATACAAAATCCGCAAAGGTCAACCTTGACCCCGCAAACCTCTTTATGTGCGCCGGAGAAAATCCGGTCAATTCGGTCAGAGTGCTCAATGAATATATCGTTCATACCCATGCCAAGGACGGCATGATGCTTCCGGACGGAACGCATAAGGAATACCGCCTCGGTGACGGCGGCGTGCCCTTCTTTGAATATATCTCCACCCTCAAACATTTCGGCTATGATGGCTTCCTCACCATCGAAAGAGAAGCCGGCGAAACGAGAATGGCGGATATAGCTCATGCTGTAAAATTCCTTACGGGAATTCTTGAAAAGATCTATTGACGCAGAAAAGAAAAAACCGTTCTTTTTTAATAAAGGACGGTTTTTTCTTTTTGTGCTGCACCATCTTGCGCTTTTTAAAACAGATTCAATTTTTCTGCGAGAAATCATCGCCAATATTTTGATATAAAAAAGAAGGAGCTTTTTATTTTATTCTGAAAAGTACCGTTTCGCCCTTTTCCATTTTAATTTTTATTGTGTCGGAAACGGTTATTCCCTTTTCTTCGGGAATAATTTTCTGAATCGTTTTTTCGCCGTCAAGGCTGATTGTTTTTTCGCCGCCCGTTACCGCGTGAATCGCGACAAAATTATCGTTCACATAAACAATATCGTCAGTTTCGCAGTAAATCTTTACTCCGTTTGCTTTACAAAATGAACGAAGCTCCTTAACCGAAAAATCCTTTTTCAGAGCCGTTGACATTATGAAAGGAATGTCTTTTCCTTTGCAGATTGAAACGGCTTTTTTCAAATTTACTGTTTTGGCGGAGGACATGAAAATCACGGCTTTGTATTTATCGCACACGCTCTCAAAATCGAAAACATCATACATATCGTAAGGTGTGCCCATAAGCCCGAGTGCCTTGCGCTGAGCATAAACCGCGTCGCGAAGCGCGCAGTCGGTCATGTATTTATATCCGCTCTCGTCAACGAAAACCGCGACCTCCGCTTTACCTTTTCTGTTTTCGTCGGCGAGGCTTTCGGCGTAAATCTCTCTATACGCTTTCATCTCGTCCATCATTTCGCTGTCGGCGAACCAGCCGCCCCACATATCAAACCACCACAGAGCGTTGCCCTTGATAAGCTG
>JAZUFU010000018.1:0-2276 GCA_045640865.1 Acutalibacteraceae bacterium
CGCTGCTGAGCTTCCCTGGGGCGAAATCGGTGTTGACGTTGTTCTCGAGTGCACAGGTTTCTACACCTCTAAGGAAAAGAGCATGGCTCACATCAATGCAGGCGCTAAGAAAGTTGTTATTTCTGCTCCCGCAGGTAACGATCTTAAGACAATCGTTTACTCAGTAAACAACGATACACTTACAGCTGATGATCAGATCATTTCTGCTGCTTCTTGTACAACAAACTGCCTTGCTCCTATGGCTAAGGCTCTTAACGATTATGCTCCTATCCAGAGCGGTATCATGAGCACAATCCACGCTTACACAGGCGATCAGATGATCCTTGACGGTCCTCACAAGAAGGGCGACCTCAGAAGAGCACGCGCAGGCGCTGCCAACATCGTTCCCAACTCAACAGGCGCTGCAAAGGCTATCGGTCTTGTTATCCCCGAGCTCAACGGCAAACTTATCGGTTCTGCTCAGCGTGTTCCTGTTCCCACAGGTTCAACAACAATCCTTACAGCTGTTGTTAAGGGCGCAGACGTTACAGTTGACGGCATCAACGCTGCTATGAAGGCTGCTGCTTCCGAGTCTTTCGGCTACAACACAGATCCTATCGTTTCATCTGACGTTATCGGCATGAAGTTCGGTTCACTCTTTGACGCTACACAGACAATGGTATCAAAGATTGCTGACGACCTTTATGAGGTTCAGGTTGTTTCTTGGTATGACAACGAGAACAGCTACACAAGCCAGATGGTTCGCACAATCAAATATTTCGCAGAGCTTGCGTAATTTCTGATTATTGCTTTTTAAGTGCAGTTTCTTATGAGGCTGCACTTTCTTTTTAATATCTGACGGGAGGAAGCCGAAAAATGATAAAGAAACTTATTCTGAAAATATATACATTCCTCAAAAAATGTATAAATCCCGACCAGCGCACGGACTTAGAACGCGCGATTGACGACGGACTGACCGTCGGAAAGGATTTCAAATGCCTCGGCGGCGTAATAATCGACCCCGGCCACGCTTCACTGATAACTATCGGCGACAATGTAACAATCGCGCCGAATGTTCATATCCTCGCTCACGACGCGAGCACAAGGCGCGCTCTCGGCTACACAATGCTCGGCAAGGTCGAAATAGGAAACGATGTTTTTATCGGTGCGAATTCGACCGTACTTTTAGGTGTTACAATCGGCGACGGCTCGATTATCGGTGCGAACTCTCTTGTAAGCCATGATGTGCCGCCGAACTGCGTTTATGCGGGCAATCCTGCTAAAATGCTCATGACGACCGAGGAATATTACGAAAAACGCCGCAAACAGATGGAAGAATACCCTGTTTTCGGTATGGAGTATTACAAGGATAAGTCTGACGGGGAGCATCTGAAGCATCTGGCCGAGGAAGTTAAAAAGCACGGCTACGGCTTTGTTAAATAAGGTGATTTTATGGAAGAAAAGTTTGAGATTTTTTACATCCGCCACGGCGATACCTCGGGCTTGAATTATGAGGAGCGCGATACCTGTGATGTTAATCTTTCAGAGACAGGATTAAAGCAGGCTGAGCTTCTTGGTGAGCGTTTCGCAGGCTGTGAGTTTGACGCTGTGTTCTCGTCCCCTCTTGTGAGGTGCGTTCGCACAGCCGCCGCAGTGTGCAACAGGCTCAAAGAACACCCCGTAATTGAAATTCTGCCGCAGATTATTGAAAACGGTTCAACTTACGGATATTTCGGCACGGGACTTGACTATCTGAGCAGATATTACGATAAGCTGACGCTCAATGAGGATATGCCGCTGATGTACGACAACCTGAAAGATGAGGACAATGACGAGCGAGCGAGAGCCGTAATAAAGTATTTCAGAGAAAGATTTACATACGGTCAGCGGATAATCGTGTTCGCTCACGGCTCTTTCGGCAATCATTTTCTGCCGCAGGCGGTTGAAATGGGCGAGGGCAATTATATCCTCAGCATAAACAACACAAGCGTGTCAAAGGTGAAATACACAACGGACGGCAAGCAGAGGCTTTCATTTGTGAACGATTTTTCACATCTCCGTCCGCTGATGCCCGATTACGAATTTACGGTATAATTATATCAGTAGCGGCAGTTGTCGGATTTATGACGCGGTGCGCAGGCAGTTAACATTATGATAAATCAGAATTTAATGAGGAAATTTGAAATATGAAAGAAGAATGTTTAATATGCAAGGCTTCGCTCGAATATCTGAATGAAGATATTGAAATGGAGTGTGCAATTTGCCATAAAAAAGAACTCAGCAAAACACGATGTGTG
>JAZUFU010000019.1:0-7486 GCA_045640865.1 Acutalibacteraceae bacterium
AAACATGATGCCTGCTTCAAAATTCTTTAAGAAAGAAAGCAAGGCTCTCGGCGGTATGCCTGCGAACTCCGCGCTTCTTTCATATCTTCTTACTGTGTTCTATCTTCTTATCCACAACACGGTTCTCACAAGCAAAAACGAATTTGTTGCGAACCTCGATATTTCGGAAATCGCAATCTGCGTTCTCTACCTTCTTTATATCATTCTTTATGTCGCGGTTATCCGCCTTTGCAAGCAGGGCAAAATCAAAAATAAATTCCTCGGCTATGTTGCTCCTGTGCTTGCGATTATCGGCTCGCTGATTATCTTCTCAGGCTCGGTTGTTAAGCTCGCGTTCATCGTCTATGCCGCAATCTGCCTCATCTTCATTCTCGCCGCGTATATTTACTACAGAGCGGTCAAGGATAAGATTGTTGTTCAGACCGACGAGGAATTCAACTCAAAAGCAAATAACTGATTTTTAAAACGGCTGTCATTTTCGACAGCCGTTTTTGCTCAATACCAATTTTTTTTGCTTTGCATTGACAACTGAAATGCTGTATGATATTATTTAATCACGATGCAGTCAGAACAAACACTTTATGTGAAAAATAAAAATGGTTAAAAGGATGTTTGATTATGGATAATGTTTTAGTCAGCATAATTGTTCCGGCATATAATGTAGAAAAGTATTTAAAAAAATCGATTGATTCACTGCTGAATCAAAGTGCAGATAACTATGAAATAATTTTAGTTGATGACGGTTCAACGGATAATTCGGGGAAAATCTGCGATTCATATATAAGCGATAACGTAACGGTAATTCACCAGAAAAATTCAGGCGTTTCGGCAGCAAGAAATGCAGCGTTGAAGATTGCAAAAGGAAAGTTTATTTTATTTTGCGACAGCGATGATTATGTTGATGAAAATTTCGTTGAATTGCTGACGAACCCTCTGATGCTTGGACAGACTGAATTAACTGTTTCGGGATACTGCACTTTTAATGACTATAACAGCACTGACTATTCTTATGTCAACTTTGATTCAGAAAAACTGATGAAATGCGTCGATTTTTACAGTTTAAAACAAAATAAAACATTACACTTTTTATGGAACAAAGGATTTTGCGCCGATATAATAAAAAACAATAATATTATGTTTGATGAATCCCTTGATAACTGTGAGGATTTATGCTTTATATTGGAATATCTGAGATGTATAAAAGGCGATATATTATTGATTGATAAATGCCCGTATTTTTATTATATAAGACAGGGCTCTGCAACAAAGAGATTTTATGATGATTTATTTACAAATCTCAGAAGAAAATTTTTTACAGAATATGAAAAAACTCTGTTGAAATTTAATTATGACAGCGATAAATTAAAATTATTCTACAGAGATTATTTTATCAGTTTCATTGAATGTGTCTGCAATACATTTGACAAAAGAAACAAGCTTTCATTTTTCAAAAAAATTGCGCTTAATCATAAAATAGTTACATCAGAAGAATATAAAAGATGTTATAATAAAATGGATAAAAGCGGATTTGTTGACATATATCTTAAGGTATGTAAATCCAGTTGTGCGTTGTTGATTTTAGCTTTTATAAAAATAACGAATCTGAAAAAATGAATGACTAAATCTGTTAGTGGATGATTTGTTTGTCTTAACAAAAGCATCTTATAAATATATCTGAGAATTTTATGCTACTTATGCTTTACCAGATAATCCGAAGAACTCTTTGCGTTTTTGCAAAGAGTTTTTCTTGACTATATTTTCATATTGGATTATAATTAAAGAAGAATATTCTGAGGGGTGTTTTGATGTTTATTTCCGTAACAGGTAGATTTTTATCACTGTTTATGAGCCTTGTACTTTTCTTTAACGGGCTGTCATTCGGCACGGCAGGGGACAAGGTTAAAATTGACTATGACTTTTCAAACGACACGCAGGGAAGTGCCGCGGGTACTGTAACTCTGACAGCGGACTGCGGCGGCGATTATGACCTCTACTGGGGCGATGCTGACGGCAAAAAGCTCACATTCCCCGTAGGAGATTATGATGTTTATTACAGTGAATTTGCCGAGGTTGAGGTTGACGGCGGCACGGGCAGTGCGGATATTCATCAGTTTACGGCTATTCCCGAGGGTGCCGAAAGCGTACTCGTTTATAAAAATCAGATTTTAAAGGCGGAGGAGGCTCTGCCTGAGAATAAAATCACCGACAACGGCGAGCAGATTTACCGTTTCGGCGCGCTGAGTGATGTCCATTTCAACCGCTATTACGCTTCACTTTTTGACGATTCACTCACAACCTTTCCCAATGCTCTTCGTTTTCTTGATAAATGCGGCGTTGACCTTGTTGCCATGAGCGGCGACCTTTCATCGGGCGGCGAAAGAGACGCTTTTGAAAAGTTCAATAAATGCGTTTCAGGTGTTGATTATCCCGTGCTCACCTGCACAGGCAATCACGATGTTTCAGACGGACTTGATATTGACAGCTGGCATGAGCTTGTTGATACAGGTGTTTACGGCGAAAACAAAATGGACGGCGTTCTTTGCGTAGCCGATAATCAGGTCGATTTTGTCTATGCTCCTCCCACGGGCGGCGGAGATGTTTTCATCTTCCTTTCTCAGTATCAGTGGGATTACAGGCATGACACGAGCCGACTTCTTACCGATGAACAGCTTGACTGGCTCGGTGAGCAGCTCGAAGCTCATAAGGACTCAACCGTTTATATTTTCTTCCACACTTTCGTTCAGAACTGCTTTGAGGGCGAGGATATGAATATGGGCGAGGGCAATCTCATCAATGAAAAAGGTGTGTGCTATGACCTTGTTTATACGCCGGATACTCCCGATGAAATCCGTTTCAGAAACTACCTTAAAGAGTACAAAAATGTTGTTTTCTTCAACGGACACAGCCATTGGTCATACGGAATGCAGAAATATAACCCCAACATAAATATTGCTGATTATAACGGCGAATATGCTACAATGGTTCATGTTTCGTCCGTTTCTTCACCGCGCATAATCAAAAAAGCGACATCAAAGAACAGAACGGAGCAGAACATGAAGCGCAGCGAGGGCATGCTCGTTACGGTTTATGAAAACAGAATCGTTCTCAATTCAGTTGATTTTCTCAAGGGCAAAATGCTTGCCTATGCAACATACAACATCGAACTTAACAAAAGATAAGGAGTGCATATTATGAAGCCTTTGGAAGAAGCAGTAAGGGGAGCGGGGATTTCCGCCCTCATTGATATGGGCTGTGCCGTTCATAAAATCAGCGGCGGCAAGCTCCCGAAGCACCTTTTTCTGAGAAATGTTGAGCATGAAAAAGTCGGCTCAAAGGTAAAGGTGTTGAAGCAGACAAGCGATTCCGCATTTATAGCAAAGATGAACGACGACGGCACATTCAGCGACGAGGATTTCACCGTTGTGCTTGCGACGGATTTGCACGTTGACACAGATACCGACCTTATAACCAAGGCTTTTCAGATGCTTGTCAACCACCTTGAAGCAGTGAAACCCGACCTGCTCATTCTCACGGGCGATATTATCGTTACAGCCTGTCAGCAGATTGACTGCGTTCAGTTCGCGCGCCTTATGGAGGAGCTGGGCATTTACTGGGCGTTCGTTTTCGGCAATCATGAAGCGAGAGCGGAAAAGGAATTTCACAAGTTTTTCATGCTCAAAAACCTTACAAGATATGAGCATTGTCTCTCGAAGTTCGGTCCGTCCGAGCTTTTCGGATACGGCAATTTCTTTGTGAATGTAATGAAAGACGAAAACACCGTTTTAAAGAGCTTCGCGTTTTTTGACTCCGGCAGAGACACGACCGAGGAGCATCTCAAAGAGCATAATTTCCCCGTTGAGGTCAAAGGCTATGACTTCATAAAGCAGGGGCAGATTGACTGGTACTTAAAGCACATTGACGCTCTTAAAATGCAGTACGGTGAAGTGAAATCAATGCTGTTTATGCACATTCCGATTCCCGAATACAAAGAGGTCATGGACTTTGACGAAAACGCAAAGCCGATTCCGACAGGCTATCCCACAGGCAAGGCGGAGGTGCTTTTCGGCGAAATGCACGAGAGCGTAGGCTGTTCACCTCACAACAGCGGGCTTTTTGAAGCCGCAAGGGAGGTCGGCGCTGAGGCTTTCTTCGCAGGGCACGACCATGTGAACAATTTTGACGCCGTTTATAAGGGCGTTCACCTTGTTTATGTTCAGGCAGGCGGCTATGAAGGTTATAATATGGACAAATTCGACCTTTCCGAGTCAGAATGGACGCAGGGCGTTACGGTTATGACAATCAAAAATAACGGCGAGTTTGAGTTTGACAGACGATATAACAAGGAATATTTATAAGGTGTAATTATGAATCTTACTGAAAACGATATTGTTCTGTTCTCGGGCGATTCAATCACCCACGGCAACAGAGGGCAATGCATGGACTGCAACCATATTATGGGGCACGGCTATCAGTATATCGCGGCGGCGGAGCTGTCGCTGAAATACTCAGCCGAGCGTCCGAAATTTATAAACAAGGGCTACAGCGGCTACACCTTGCCGAAGCTTCTTGAAACCTGGAAAGAGGACGTGCTCGACAACAGACCCACGGTGCTCAGCATCCTTGACGGTGTGAATGATGTAACATACGGTTTCTTTAATAATCTCACTTCTGCTGAATTGAATGAAATGTATGAAAATGCCCTTTCGGAAACGATATGCAGGACAAGAGAGGTCGTTCCCGATGTCAGGGTTATGATATGCGAACCTTTCTATTTCCCGCTCGACAGGTCGGATTTATCCTATAAATTCACTCCGCACCCCGATTGTGAGCCTGAATTCAAAAGACCGGACAGGGACGATTCAGAGGAGCTTATCAGCTACCGTGTTGAAACATTGCAGGGAACAAGAGCTTCGGCAAAGAAAATTGCAGAAAAATATAATTGTGTTTTCGTTCCGCTTTATGATAAATTTCTTGAAGCCTTTGAGGGTACAAGGCGTGAATATTTTATTTGGGACGGCACACACCCCACAGTTGCGGGGCATATGTTAATAGCTAAAGAATGGTTAAAATCTTTTGAGGAGGCATAAAAATGGCACAGTTAATGATGCAGGCAAAAATCAAAGAATGTAAATTTCCCGAGTTTTACGACGATATAACCTATCGCCGTTTCAACGGAACACCCGAGGATATCGACACATGGGTTGACATCTGCCGCAACGGTCTCGGCTCTGAGACTGACGGGCGCGAGAAGTATGACAACTGTATGCTCGGCAGACGCGGATATAAACCGTCGGACACATTTTTCGTGCTGAAAGACGGCTGCCCTGTTGCGACCGTAACGGCTGTTGTTTATGAGGATGACAAAATGGGTTATCTTCACATGGTCGGTTCAAAGCCCGAATGTCGCGGTCTCGGCATCGGCAATTATATGAACGAAATCGCAAACGCCGAGTTTTACAGCAGGGGATGCGAGGCGGCTTATCTTACCACCGACGAGTTCAGAGTTCCTGCTATCAAGAGCTATCTCAAGGCAGGCTATCTGCCAGTTGAGTACGACACAGGCATGAAAGAGCGCTGGGAAGCGTGGCTTTCCGAACACGGCTATCATGATATTGATTTCATTGATGAAGACGGCAACAAGGTTGACACCCTTTTACCGACTGAATAAATCAAAAATAAACACATAACGAGGTAAAAAACTATGAAAAAGATTATCGCGGTTATCCTGAGCATCGTTCTGATTCTCTCAGCGGCTTCTGTTGGTATTTACGCAGCCGAAAAGAAAGCTGACCTTTCATTCGCCGTTGCGTCAGACCTCCATTACAATCCGCCCAGAGAGGAGCTTGAAAACACAATCACCTACGAGCCTCTTTACTGGTACGCAAACCGCCGCTGTGCCATGGAGGACGAAAGCGGCTACATAATCGACGAATTTTTAAAGCAGTGCGCCGAGAATGACGACTGTCAGTTCATTCTTGTTCCCGGTGATATGGCGGACGACGGCAGAACCCGCCCCGAGGATCACAGAGCTGTTGCGGAAAAATTCAGAAAATTTGAAGCTGAAACAGGCAAACAGATTTATGTTATCAACGGCAACCACGACGCTTCAATTGAGTCCAACACAACATACGATTTATTCAAAGAAATCTATGCTGAGTTCGGCTATGACAAGGCTCTTTCAACCCGTGAGGACGACTGCTCATACACAGCCGACCTTTCAGAAAAGTACAGACTTATCGCACTTGACTCCAATCACCCCACAGCCTCAACAGAGGACGGTATGTCAAAGGAAAAAATCAACTGGGTACACGAGCAGGTTAAGCAGTGCGAGGCTGACGGCAAATATCCGATTCTCATGATGCACCACAACCTCCTCGACCATCTTCCCATTCAGCGCGTTATCAGCAGGAATTTCATTATCAGAAATCATTTCCTCACCGCTGAGCGTTTCGCGGACTGGGGCATTAAGGTTGTCCTTACAGGTCATGAGCATTGCGGCGACGCGACAAGCTACACAAGTCTTCTCGGCAATAAAATCTATGACTTTGCCACAACATCACTTACAATGTTCCCGCTGGCTTACAGATTCTTCACATTCACAGATGATGAAATCACATACGAGGACAAGACCATTGACACCATTGATTATGACGCTCTCACAGCCAACACAAAGGGCTACACAGACGAAATGATTAACGGAATGAAGGAAGACCTCTACACCTACTCAAAGAACTTCCTTAAAGCAGGCATTAAATTCCGCCTCGGCAGAGACCTCAATGTCGAAGCTATGGATATTTCCGAGGACGCTTTCTACTATGACATCGTTGCCACAGCGGTCGGCGACCTTACCGAAATGCTTGATATGCCCCTGTACGGCGAGGACGGCTTGCAGGAAATCGCAGGCGGCTACAGCATTGACATTCCCGACACCGAAATCAAAACAGGCTGGGATTTAGTCGGCGAGCTTATGGCGTGGCATTACGCAGGTGAGGAGCCATTTGACATGACCTCAACTCCCGAGGTTACGCTTCTTCTCAGAGCGGCGGCGTCAATCGTCCGTAAAGACCTTGCAGATGTAAGCGATGTTTCAATTTTCAAGGCGGCAAACGAACTCCTTAAAAAGAGCGGCATGGACACAATCGGCAACCAGCTCACCCTTTTCTGCATTGATACATTCGGCTCATATACAGCTCTCGAATATCTCCTTGCGGCCATCGCTTCACCGATTGCATATACATTCGCTTATGATGATGACGGTGTGCCCGACTGCAACGGCAAAATCGAAGGCTACGGCGTTTCGGGCGGCATTAAAAACATCGGCGAGAACGCTTCTGCAATAACAAACAAAGTTTTGATATTTGTAAAACTCATAGTAAAATATCTTATGGGTATTGTTAATAAATGCTTAAATTTTGCAGGTAAATATATATAATATAATTCCCCGTTTTTTATGGAAAATAATAGAAATTTTTCCGTTATATTTCTG
>JAZUFU010000020.1:0-25706 GCA_045640865.1 Acutalibacteraceae bacterium
AATATAAAGCCCCGAGCGGTCAGCCGGGTTCGGGCGGCAGACGAAACGGCAAAAAAGGCGAAGACCTTGTAATTTATGTTCCGCGCGGAACTGTCATAAGAGAAGTTCTCACGGGCAAGGTTATGGCGGATATGTCTGACGACGACACATTTATCGCCGCTAAAGGCGGCAGAGGCGGCTGGGGCAATCCCCATTTTGCAACGCCGACGCGTCAGACACCGAGATTTGCCAAAAACGGCACTCCGGGCGAGGAGTGGGAGGTTTCCCTTGAACTTAAACTTCTTGCCGATGTCGGTCTTTTAGGCTTCCCGAATGTCGGCAAATCAACATTCATCTCTGTTGTCAGCGAAGCCAAGCCGATTATCGCCGACTATCATTTCACAACTCTTACGCCCGTTCTAGGCGTTGTAACTCTCGGCGAGGGCAATTCGTTTGTCATGGCGGATATCCCAGGTCTTATTGAGGGCGCAAGCGAGGGAATCGGTCTCGGACATGAGTTTTTGAAGCACGTCGAAAGATGCCGTCTGCTCGTTCATATTCTCGACGCCGCAGGCAGCGAGGGCAGAGACCCGATTGAGGACTTTGAAAAGATAAACGAGGAGCTTGTTAAGTTCAACCCTGAGCTTGCTGAGCGTGAACAGATTGTTGTAGGCAATAAAATTGACCTTGCAACTGATGAACAGCTCGAAAGGCTCGAAAAATATTTCAAAGAAAAAGGCTATCAGTATTTCACCATGTGTGCGCCGATTGTTGAGGGAACGAAAGAAATTATCAACGCTGTTTCCGCTAAATTGGCACAGCTTCCTCCGATAAAGAGGTACGAAAAAGAAGAAATTCCTGCCGAATACTTTGAGAAAAACAACAGCGGCAAATACACAATTACCGTTGACGACGGCGTGTATTTTGTCGAAGCCGACTGGCTTCTTAAAATATTGCAGAGAACCGACCTTGACGATTATGAGTCTTTGCAGTATTTCCAGCGTGTACTTATTTCAAGCGGAATTATTGACGCTTTGAAAGAAAGAGGTATAGAAGAGGGCGACACCGTTTCAATCTATGACCTCGAATTTGACTATTTCAACTGATAAGGTGGATTTATGGAAAGATTTTTAGCTGAAAAACAGGTAGATGCCAAACAGCTCAGTCCGCTGACGCTTGCTTTTATAGGCGACACGGTTTATGACCTGCTTGTGCGCGAGGAAATTATCTGCGATGCCAACAGGAGCGCAAACGACCTGCATTCTCTTGCAGTGAAGCAGGTGAGAGCTTCCGCTCAGGCAAAGGCGATTGAAGATATTTTACCGCAGCTTACCGAGGACGAAATTACCGTCTATAAGCGCGGCAGAAACGCCAAAACCGCCCACACGGCTAAAAATTCCTCAACCTGCGACTATCACAAGGCGACAGGGCTTGAGGCTCTTATAGGCTATCTCTATTTATCGGGTGAAATTGACAGAATCCGTCAGCTTTACAGCCTCATAAGGCAGGCTGAAGCTGATGAATAAAAAAGCGCTCAGCTTTATTCTTGATAATTTTGTGTGGCTTCTCGGCTGTATATCGTATTCCGCGGGCGTTACAATCTTTGCCGTGCCCAACAACATCGCTCAGAGCGGCATGACGGGCGTGTCGATAATATTGAATTATCTCTTTGATACGCCGATAGGCATTGTGAATTTTCTTTTGAATGTTCCGCTGTTTCTGCTTTCGTGGTTTTTTATAGGTAAAAAGATTACTCTCAGAACCCTGTGGGTTACGGCGATGCTTTCGGCGGTTATGGATTTAATGTCTGAGCTTGTCAGCAAGGGAGTTGTTCCCACCTATGACAGCGGAGACAGGCTTCTTGCCTGCATTTTCTGCGGAATTCTCTGCGGCTTCGGGCTTGCGCTTGTCTTTCTCAGAAACGCCACCACGGGCGGCACGGATATTATCGTCCGCCTTATCAAAAGAAAACTTCCGCATTTTTCAATCGGCAGGCTGATTATGGCTCTTGACGCGGTTGTTGTCGCGTCCGCCGCCGTGGTTTTCAAAAGCGCGGAAAGCGCGCTCTATGCCGCTGTGCTGATTTTCATAAGCTCGACGGTTGTTGACCGTATTCTTTACGGCGCGGGCAACGGCAAAATCCTGCTCGTTTTCACCGAAAAAGCTCATGAGGTTTCTCAGAAAATAACTTCCAATATGCACCGCGGCGTGTCGATTGTTCCTGTTGAGGGCGGCTACACGGGCGACAGTAAAAATATGCTCATTGTGGTTGTCAGAAGCGATGAAGTCGCGCGGGTGCGCAGGCTTATAAAGGAAGCGGACACGGAAACTTTTATTGTAATTACCGAAGCAAAAGAGATTCTCGGCGAGGGATTTAAGCCTCCGCTTGCGGACTGAAAAAAATATTAAAAAAATCTTAAAAAATATCAAAAAACTGTTGCATTTTGTAATCGTTTGTGATAGAATATCATTCGCGTGAATAATACCGAAAGAGGTGAAAAAGATGAAGGAAGGAATTCATCCCAAATACAATAACGCAAGCGTACGTTGTGCTTGCGGCGCAGTAATCGAAACCCGTTCAACAAAAGGCGACATGCGTGTTGATATTTGCTCAAGCTGCCACCCGTTCTTTACAGGTAAGCAGAAGCTCGTTGATACAGGCGGACGCGTTGACAGATTCAAGAAGCGTTACAATCTTGATAAATAATCAAAATAAGGCGGTGCTTTTGCGCCGCTGAATTTTTTTAGGTGATTTTATGGAATATAAAACCATTGACAAAGAGGCTTGCGATGAATTTACAGAGAAACGCTCCCGTTTTATCGGCTACATTAAGCCTGTTACAACGAAGGACGAAGCAGTTGAATTCATCAATTCAATAAAATCAAAGCACTGGGACGCAACCCACAATGTTTATGCCTATGTTTTGCGCGACGGGCAGACAAGGCGGTATTCCGACGACGGCGAACCGCAGGGCACGGCAGGCATGCCTGTGCTCGATGTTCTGCTCAAAGAAAATGTTACCGACTGTGTTGTTGTCGCCACAAGGTATTTCGGCGGAATCCTCCTCGGAGGCGGCGGTCTTGTGAGGGCGTATTCCCACACCGCCAAAATCGCCGTTGACGCAGGCGGCGTTGTTACAATGAGCCTTTGCTCAATAATGAGCGTTGAATGCGACTACAACTTTTACGGCAAAATGAATTCACTTGTTCCTGAGTTCGGCGGCATGGTTGACGATACAGACTTCGGCGAAAATGTCCGAATGAAATTCAGAATTCCGTCAGAAAATGAATCTGCATTCAGGAAAAAACTCACCGATTCGAGCTTCGGCAAGGTCTCAGCCGTGAAAACAGGCGAAATTTTCTGTAAAATTTAGTTTTTTTATAAAAAAATAAAGTAATTTATAAAGATACGGTGTAATAAATAGTAGATATTTTTTGCACATGAAAGGAGAGTTCCATGGCTTCCATTCGGGAAATTACATGTGAAAACGAGCATAAGCTTTTGTCCGTTCGCTCCTGCTTTTCCGACGAAAGTCTCGGCAGACTGCGCGACGAGCCCGAATGTGAAATCAGAACCTGCTTTCAGAGAGACAGGGACAGGGTTATCCACTGCAACTCTTTCAGACGTTTGAAGCACAAAACTCAGGTCTTTCTCTCACCTGAGGGCGATTACTACCGTACACGCCTTACCCACACCCTTGAGGTTTCACAGATTGGCAGGACGATTGCCGTTGCTCTGCGCCTTAATGAAACGCTGACCGAAGCGATTGCTCTTGCGCACGATTTAGGGCACACTCCGTTCGGCCATGCGGGTGAGAGGGCGCTCGACAGCGTTTATCCCGACGGCTTCAAGCACTATGAACAGAGCCTTCGTGTTGTTGATGTTATCGAAAAGCACGGGCAGGGGCTTAACCTCACAAAAGAAGTCCGTGACGGAATTGAACGCCACACCAACGGTGAGGAAGCGTTTACCCTTGAGGGCAGAATTGTGCGTCTTGCTGACAGAATTGCATATATAAATCACGATATTGACGACGCGATTCACGCAAAAGTGCTTTCAGACGGCGATATTCCCCTTGAAATCAAAAAAACGCTGGGCTTCACCAAGAGCGAAAGAATAAGTAACCTTGTAAAATCCTGCATTGATAACAGCGGCGATACAATTTGCCTCGATGATGAAGTAGGACAGGCTTTCGACGAGCTTCACAGCTTTATGTTCAAAAGCGTCTATACGAACCCCGCCTGCAAAAGCGAGGAGTCAAAAGCCGTTGACATGGTTTGCTGGCTTTACGAATATTTCTCCATGCATCCCATGGAGCTTCCCGAAGAGTACACAATGATTTGCTTGAAGGAGGGACCACAGCGCGCCGCGTGCGATTATATCGCGGGTATGACGGACAGATACGCCGTCCGTACCTTTAACCGTCTGCGTGTGCCCGGTTCCTGGATGGTGTGATTATGGCTCTTAATGATATGTTTCTTGAAGAACTGCGCGACCGAAACGATATCGAAAGCGTAATTTCTTCGTATGTTGTTTTAAAAAGACAGGGCAAAATCCTCAAAGGTCTCTGCCCGTTTCATAATGAAAAAACACCCTCGTTCACGGTTTATCCCGATACGAAGTCGTTTTACTGCTTCGGCTGCGGAGCAGGGGGCGAGGTCATCAATTTTATAAGGCGAATTGAGAATTACGACTTTATCGAGGCTGTCAAATTCCTTGCCGAAAGAGCGGGAATGCAGATGCCCGAGGACGGATATGACGATTCCGTTGCAAAGCACCGTCAGCGAATTCTCGCCGCCAACAGAGAAGCGGCGCGCTTTTTCCACTCAACACTCGTTTCGCCCAAGGGCAAGGCAGGACTTGATTATTTCCTCGGCCGAGGGCTTTCAATGTCAACAATCAAGCATTTCGGCTTAGGCTATGCGCCCGACAGCTGGCATGACCTTCTCAATCACATGAAGTCAAAAGGCTTTACATCGAATGAGCTGTTTGACGCCGACCTTGTCAAAAGAAGCGATAAAAACGGCAAGGTGAATTATTACGATAACTTCAGAAATCGCGTAATTACGCCGATTATTGACCTGAGAGGTAATGTTATCGGCTTCGGCGGCAGGGTTCTCGACGACTCGAAACCAAAGTATGTCAATACCTCCGACACGCTGGTTTATAAAAAAACAAACAATGTTTTCGCGATGAATTTCGCCAAAAACGGTAACCCGACCTCAATGATTGTCTGCGAGGGATATATGGATGTTATTGCCCTGCACCAGGCAGGCTTTACGAATTCTGTCGCATCTCTCGGCACGGCTCTTACAAAGGAGCAGGTTGCGCTTATAAGCCGTTATACCGACGAGGTAATATTGTCGTATGACTCCGACGAAGCGGGGCAGGAGGCAACGAAAAAAGCTCTGCGCCTGTTTGAGCCGACGGGAATTAAGGTGCGTGTCCTCAAATTAGAAGGCGGCAAGGACCCCGACGAGATTATCAAAAAGTACGGCAGAGAGCGTTTCAAGGCTCTGCTTGACGGTGCGGCGAATGATGTTGAATACCGCCTGCTCAAAGCGAGAGAAAAGTACGATTTAGCTTTCCCCGACGGGCGCGTGGGCTTCCTTTCCGAAGCGGCGAATGTGCTTTCCTCCTGTGGAGCGATTGAGCAGGATATTTACGCTTCAAGGCTTTCTGATGAGCTGAGCGTCAGCAAGGAAGCGATAATGACCGAAATCCGCCGTCAGTATTCACGGCGCAAAGCCGCCGAAAAAAAGCAGCAGTTTGAAAAAATAACTCAGGAGGCCACAATGCCGAAGGATGAAATAAATCCTCAGCGGCGTGATAATGTGAGAGCCGCAAGGGCGGAGGATATTCTCCTTGCGTCGCTTTTCAACAATCCCGAGTTTTATATAAAGCTGAAAGACAAGCTTTCAGATGATTTGTTTATTACAGACTTCAACCGCAGAGTGTTTACCGTTCTCGCGCATCGCATTGAGAGTAACTCATCAATCGCGCTTTCGGTCATTTCTTCGGAGTTTACCCCCGAGGAAAACGGCAGAATCGCAAAATTTATGGCGATGAAAAGAGAGATAAGCAACACAGTTGCGGAGTGTGAGGACTGTATCAGAGTTTTAATACAGGAAAAACAGAAGAAATCCGCTGTTGACCCGGCGGAAATGTCCGACGAAGAATTTTCTAACGCGTTTCGGAAAAAATCTAAATGGATGTTTAACAAAGGAGATTGATTATGGAAACAGCCGAAAAAAAAGCATGGGTGAAAATGCTGATTGACAAGGGCAAAGCTAACAACAACGAGCTTTCAACCCAGGATATTGACAATGCCATTCTTGAAATGGATTATCCCATTGAGGAGCTGGACAAGCTCTATGAGACACTTGAAAATCAGAATATAAAGGTTATTGACGATTTTGATATCGAATCTCTCGAAAATCTCGATTTTGACCTTGACCTGCCCAAGTCAGCTGAGCTTAATTCACCCGCGGGCGACGATAAAAACCAGGGCTCTGACGATCCCGTTAAGGTTTACCTTAAAGAAATCGGTCGCGTTCCGCTTCTCACACCCGAGGAAGAAATTGAACTTGCCACAAGAATCACAAGCGACGACGAAGAGGCTAAAAAGAGACTTGCCGAAGCTAACCTGCGCCTTGTTGTAAGCATCGCGAAGCGTTATGTAGGCAGAGGCATGCAGTTCCTTGACCTCATTCAGGAGGGCAACCTCGGTCTTATCAAAGCGGTTGATAAGTTCGATTATACAAAGGGCTTCAAGTTCTCAACCTATGCCACTTGGTGGATCAGACAGGCTATCACAAGAGCTATTGCCGACCAGGCGAGAACAATCAGAATTCCCGTTCACATGGTTGAAACTATCAACAAGGTTAAGAAGACCAACAGTCAACTCCTTCATAAGAACGGCAGAGACCCCACGGCTGAGGAAATTGCCGCTGAGCTCGGCATGACAGTCAGCAAGGTAAGAGAAATTCTCAGAGTTGCTCAGGAGCCTGTTTCTCTTGAAACACCTATCGGTGAGGAGGAAGACAGCCATCTCGGCGATTTCATTCCTGACGACGACGCTCCCGCGCCTGCTGACGCCGCATCAATTCTCCTGCTTAAAGAGCAGCTTGACCAGGTTTTGCAGACGCTCACTCCCAGAGAGGCGAAGGTTCTTTCCATGCGCTTCGGTCTTGAGGGCGGTCATCCTCATACCCTTGAGGAAGTCGGCAAATACTTCAATGTTACGAGAGAACGTATCCGTCAGATAGAGGCGAAGGCTCTGCGTAAGCTTCGCCATCCGAGCAGAAGCAAAAAGCTCAAGGATTTCCTTGATTGATTTACTTTAATATTTTGTCAGGGGAGCGCATTGCGCTCCTTTTTTATTCGGGGTATCACGGTTTAATTTTGTAATTGTGTGGACGATGCGAAAGATTTGCAATAATTTATCATGGTATCCGCACAATTTCATTTACCCCCTCAGTCAGCTTCGCTGACAGCTCCCCAAAGGGGCGCCTTATAGCCTCCCTCGGGGGAGGTGGCAAAATCTCTGATTTTGTCGGTGGGGGTTTGAATATATAATAGTTAATAGATTTGACGGGTTGTCGGGGACGCCAACCCCTACAACCGCGTAATTTGCACCATTCTTGTAGGGGACGACCTCCCGGGCGTCCCGATGCTCAAAACTCCGCACAGTCTTCCGTTCTCGGTCGTATGGGCGATTATCAACCGCCCGTTTTCTCGGACTATCAGATTTATTGATTTACCGCGTAAAAAAATATCCATATTCTCTTGATTTATCTGGAAAAAACTGCTATGATATAAAAAAGCACAGAAAGGGTTGACGAAATGGGCGGATATGAGACAATCGTATCAGGCAGGCAGGGACAACTGCGCCCGTTTTTCATTTCGTTCATTAAATAATTTTTGACATTGACACCGTAAATGCCGATGATCTTTTCGTTCGGCGTTATGGTGTTTTTGTATAAATAATATTATGAAAGGATGATTTTATGAAAAAATCAGCAAAAATCCTCAGTATCATTCTCGCTCTCGTGATGATTCTGAGCGCAATCCCCGTGGCGACATTCGCGGCTGACGACGATTTCGTAATCAACGAGAGCGGCGTTCTCACTGCCTACAACGGCGCAGGCGGAGATATCGTTATCCCCGACGGTGTAACAGCGATTAGCAGCGGTGTGTTTTATGGAAACACAAGCATTACAAGCGTAAAATTCCCATCCAGCGTTAAAACCATTGGTTATGCAGCATTTCGTGATTGCACTAATCTTCAAACCGTAACATTCAGCGAAGGCTTGGAGCTTCTTGATGAAGAGGCATTTGAATGGTGCTCAAAAATTCAAAGCTTAGAGCTTCCCTCATCCTTAAGAACTATTAAACGTGTAGCTCTTTATGGAATAAACGGTATTGAAACTCTTGAAATTCCCGAAGGCGTAACAACTATTGAATTTGGTGCATTGGGTAATTTTGCAAATCTTGTAAGCATATCATTCCCTGCGAGCGCGACAAGCATTGGCGATGATCTTTTCTCAGATTGCAACAAGCTTGTAAGTGTAACCGTTGCCCCCGATAACCCTGTTTATGACAGCAGAGATAACTGCAACGCAATAATCGAAACTGCAACAAACACATTGATTGACGGATGCATGGGTACTGTAATTCCCGAAAGCGTAACAAGTCTTGGTCGTAATGCGTTCTTTGAACTTCCGGAGCTTAAAAGCATAACACTTCCCGACAGTATAACAAGTATTGGCACTTGTGCATTTATGAATTGTTCTGCTCTTGAAAGCATAACGATTCCCGACAGTGTAACAAGCATTGGCGAAAGAGCTTTCGCATACGACGCTAAACTTACAAGTGTAACTCTCCATGACGGCATAACAAGCATCGGTGAGAATGCGTTTAATAATTACGGTATGCTTAAAACAGTATATTATCCCTGTGATGATAATGTGGCTACAATCGAAGGTTTCATGAGCCCTCACGGAACATTTACCTACACTCCGATTCACGACGAAATTACATATACCGACAACGGCGACGGAACACATACTGGCGCTTGCACCTGCTGTTCGTTTGAGACCGAAAAAGAAGCTCATAACTTCGTTGACGGCATCTGCACACTCTGCGGCGCGAAAGAAGGCTTCAAAACAATTCGTGAAATTCTTGATACAGTACCTGACTTCCCGAAAAACGAGGAAGACGGATGGACGAATGAAAACGGCGCAAAGGTTTATCTCATCTTTGAGGGTGTATGGCAGATAGTTTTCCCGGATATGCAATCAAGTGTTAATAACGTGGTAGTAAAATCAGGCGATAATTATTATGAGAGCTATGTACCTGATACCATTTATGTTACAAAAGACGGTGTGCTTGATTGCATCATAGTTTCGCGTTCAGTTGAAGGCGATTTAAACGGCACATACAGACCTGCCTGCAAACATCCCAACGCATATACCGTTCCCGAAAAAGCGGTAACCTGCACAGAAGACGGACATTCAGCATATCTTTACTGCCCCGACTGTGATGAAGCACTGGAAGTTTATGATGTATATGTAGCTCTTAATCATGCGTATGCGGAAGATGTTGACGGTAAAGCGGCAACCTGCACAGAGGACGGTCTTACAGACGGTAAATACTGCCCTGACTGTGATACATGGATTGTTCCTCAGGAAAAAATCCCCGCAACTAACCACCCGAACGCATATAACGAAAACGGCGAAGCAGAAACCTGCTCATCATCAGGCGTTACCCCCGGCGTTTACTGCCCCGACTGCGATAAATACATTTCAGGGCATGAAACAATTGACCCGCATCCGCATTCGATTACTGATGAATACATTGACAACGAAGACGGCACACATTCACAGTTCTGTGAAGAGTGCGGCGAGCCTATCACCGTTAGTGAACACACCTTCGTTAACGGCGTTTGCGTATGCGGTGCGAAAGAATCCCTTACAATTTTAGATGTTATTTCAACCAACAAGGATTTCCCGACAGATATTGCGAATGCATGGTTAAACGAAGATGGATCAACACTGATTTATAAAACTGATACAAACATCATCTTATTTGCAACTGCCACAGGAGATAATACTTCGACTATAGGCACTGATTGTACAGTAGATGAGGACGGCGACAATTATAAATTCCTCAATTATTTCATATTTAATATGGAAGACGGCGTTCTTAAAAGCGTTAGTATGATAGATCAATACAGCAGATTGAAAGGCACGTATGCTCCTCACACCCATGCTTATACTGATTCATACGTTGACAACGGCGACGGCACTCATACAGGCTCCTGCGCCTGCGGTGCTGTAAATCCCGAGAAGGAAGCACACACCTTCGTTGACGGCGTTTGCGTATGCGGCGCGAAAGAGGTTAAAGAGCCTGAAATCATCAGCATCACTGAGAAGTCAGATGCAATAATCGGTGAGCTCGTTGACCTCGAGGTTCTTATTTCAAAGCCCGTAAAGAAACTTGTTTTCGTTGACGCCAAGGGCAACACATATACATACGGCACAACATCTGCAAACACTGTTTCTGTTGTAAATAACGATGACGGCACTCAAGTATGGACAGTTAAGCTTACCGTTCGTCATTCAGCTGACGAATACACCGTTAAGGTTAAGGAAAAATCAAGCGGCAGCTGGTCAGAGAAGACTTATGACCTCAATATTGAAGGCAAAAAGCCCCCTGTTTATGATGAAATAATTTCTGTTGAAGTTCCTGACGAAGCTAACAACGAAATTAAATACGGCACGCATGATGTTGTTATCACAACAGGCAAGGACGTTTCAAGAGTTCAGATTGCGTACGCAGGCACAACAGCGACCTACTCAAAGTCAAGCTCAAAGGTAACTGTTGAAGAGGACGGCGACAC
The DNA here is from genome assembly GCA_045640865.1 of Acutalibacteraceae bacterium. Taxonomy (GTDB): domain Bacteria; phylum Bacillota; class Clostridia; order Oscillospirales; family Acutalibacteraceae; genus CAG-488. The sequence goes on from JAZUFU010000020.1 coordinate 10,884, forward strand.
ACTCGTATGGACAATCAGCTTCAATTTCTTCAAGAATGATTTAATAACATATGATTTCAGCTCACGCTCGTCAACAGGAAGCTGGAAAGCTTTTGGCGAATCCAAAGTCATTTACACCTATAAAAAAACAAGTGAAATGAAATAACAAATTAAAAAGAATCGCTCCGCTTCACCGCGGGGCGGTTTTTTATATTTGGTGTACAATGGTTGAAATTTTTTATTTTGAGGACGATGTGGAAAATTTGCAAATATTTTTTCTCACGGCATCTGCATGCTTCCTGTCTTCATCGGTAGGTGCGATTATCAATCGCCCGTTATTTCCAATCAATATTTTCTTGAAATCCTACTAAAACTGTGGTATTATAAACTTGAGGTGATTTGTATGATGATTTCAACAAAAGGCAGGTATGCCGTCAGAATTATGCTCGCTCTCTGTGAAGATCAGAGTGGCGGCTATGTTTCGCTCAAAAGCATAGCGGAGGATGAGGGCATATCCGAGAAATATATGGAAAGCATCACCTCAATGCTCGTTAAAGAGGGCTTTGTCGAGGGAATCCGCGGCAAGGGCGGCGGTTACAGGCTTAAACAGTCGCCGAAAAACTACACTTTAGGCAGTATTTTAAAGGCTACGGACGGCTCGCTTGCGCCTGTTTCGTGCCTTGAATGTAAGCCAAACAGGTGCGACCGCGCCTCGGGGTGCAAAACTCTGCCTGTGTGGGAAAAGCTCGATAAAATGATTAACGATTATCTTGAAAATATTACGCTTGAAGATGTTTTCAACGAAAGCATGAACGAAGCAAACAGTTAAGGAGAAATTATGGCAAATATTTATACATCTGTTGAGCAGCTTATCGGCTCAACGCCGCTGCTTGAGCTTACTAATATAGAAAAAGAGCTCGGCTTAAAGGCGAAAATCTTTGCAAAACTTGAATATTTCAATCCCGGCGGCTCTGCAAAAGACAGAGTTGCGCTTGAAATGATAAATGACGCGGAAGAAAAAGGAATTCTGAAGCAGGGCTCGACGATTATTGAGCCGACCTCGGGCAACACAGGCATCGGTCTTTGCGCTGTTGCCGCCGCGAGAGGCTACAAGGCTGTTATCGTTATGCCCGATACAATGTCCGTTGAGAGGCGTCAGATTATGAAAGCCTACGGCGCACAGCTTGTGCTCACCGACGGCAAGGACGGCATGAATGGCGCGATAAAAGAGGCTGAGCGTCTCTCACAGACTATTCCTGACAGCTTTGTTGCGGGGCAGTTTGTCAATCCCGCCAACCCCGAAGCTCACAGAAAGACAACAGCCCCCGAAATATGGAACGATACTGACGGCAGGGTTGATATTTTTGTTGCAACCGCAGGCACAGGCGGCACGCTCACAGGAACAGGGGAGTACCTCAAATCGAAAAATCCCGACATAAAAGTCATAGCCGTTGAGCCCGACGGCTCACCTGTTCTGTCTCAGGGCAGGGCAGGCAGCCACAAAATTCAGGGCATCGGCGCGGGATTTGTTCCCGAAATTCTCAACACCGAGCTTTACGACGAAATTATCACCGTCAGCGATGATGATGCCTACACATTCGGCAGAATGGTTGGCAGAAAAGAGGGCGTCCTCGTCGGAATTTCCTCGGGCGCGGCTCTTAAAGCGGCGGTAGAAATGGCTCAGAGAGAAGAAAACGAGGGCAAAAACATCGTCGTTATTTTCCCCGACACGGGCGAAAGATACCTTTCAACAGAGGGATATTATGATTAAAAAAGCATTGATTGCCATGAGCGGCGGCGTTGACAGCTCCGTTTCCGCCGCGCTGATGCGTGAAAAAGGATATGATTGCGTCGGCGTAACAATGAAGCTCCACGGAAACGAGGAAATTGAGGTTTCTGCGGAGAATTCGTGCTGTACTGTTTCCGATGTTGAGGACGCGCGCAAAGTCGCTCATAGCCTCGGCATGGACTTTTTCCTCTACGATTTCACCGATGAATTCAAGGAAAAGGTCATTGACAGGTTTATCAGCTCTTATGAAATCGGCGCGACGCCCAACCCCTGCATCGACTGCAACAGGTACATGAAGTTCAGCAGGCTTTTCACTAAGGCGAAAGAGCTTGAATGCGATTACATTGTTACGGGGCATTACGCGCGGATTGAGTTCGATCAAAGCAAAAACCGCTGGCTTTTGAAAAAAGCGAAAAATACTGCCAAAGACCAGAGTTATGTTCTGTATTTTCTCTCGCAGGAGCAGCTTTCACACACGATTTTTCCTCTCGGTGAGTTTGAAAGCAAGGACGATGTTCGCTCTCTTGCGGAAAAATATGATTTCATAAACGCCTCAAAGCATGACAGTCAGGATATCTGCTTCGTTCCCGACGGTGATTATGCCGCGTTTATTGAAAAAATCACGGGCAAAACCTACCCGAACGGCAGTTTTATCGACACAGATGGCAACATCCTCGGCGAGCACAAGGGAATTATCCGCTACACAATCGGTCAGCGCAAAGGTCTCGGTCTTGCGCTTCCTGCGCCGATGTATGTAAGAAAAAAAGACCTTGAAAATAATACAGTTATCCTCACGGATGAAAAATCGCTCTATTCCACAACACTTATCGCGGATGATTTCAACTGGATTTCCTGTGAAAACCCGACAGAGCCTTTAAGGGTAACGGCGAAGCCGCGTTACCGCGCCAAGGAAGCTCCGGCAACAGCTTATCCGCTCGAAAACGGGCAGGTTAAAATCGTTTTCGATGCTCCGCAAAGGGCGATAACCGTCGGGCAGGCGGTTGTAATCTACGACGGAGACATTGTCGCGGGCGGCGGAACGATAATTAAAACAGAATAAATATTGCAAAGTTTAATTTTCTTTGATATAATAAAATCAGTACAGATTTTCGGAGGGGCATATGAATTTTAAAAGAATAAGCAATAGCGGAGCCGTTGAGGGCTTCTGCTTTGTCAAAACTCTTGAGGTTAAAAAGACCGCGAAAGGTCTTACATATCTTGATATGACGCTCACCGATTCGTCGGGTGAGATTAACGCCAAGCTCTGGGACTACAAAGAGGAGCTTCACAGCGACATAAAAGTGAACACAATCGTCAAGGTTCGCGGTACGGAGTCGGTTTTCAACGACGCTCCGCAGCTTCGCGTTGAAAGAATCCGCAAGGCTCTTGAAGCCGACAATGTTAGAGTTGAGGATTTTGTGCCGAGTGCGGAATATTCGGGCGAAAGAATGTTTGACGAGATTCTTTCTGTTGCCGACAGCTTTGAAAATGAGGAGCTGAAAGCACTTGTTACAACCGTTCTTTCCGAAAACAGAGAGCAGCTTGTTGTCTGCCCTGCGGCGTATAAGCTCCACCATGCAATCCGCGGCGGTCTGATGTATCACACACTTTCAGTTCTGCGCCTTGCTCAGAGTGTCTGCGCTATTTACCCGAGCGTTGACAAGGAGCTTCTTTACAGCGGCGCGATTCTCCACGATGTAGCCAAAATATGGGAATTTGAAGTTTCCGACGCAGGCATTGTTTCTGGCTATTCTGTTGAGGGCTCACTCATCGGACATCTTGTCAAAGGAGCGATGAATCTTGAAAAAGTCGGCGAAAGGCTCGGTACAGATAAAAACCTGCTCATGCTTCTTGAACATATGATAATTTCTCACCACGGTGAACCCGAATTCGGCGCGGCGGTGCGCCCGATGTTCCTCGAAGCGGAAATTCTCTCTCAGCTCGACCTTATCGACGCGAGAATTTATGAAGTTTCTTATGCGCTCAGCGAGGTTGAAGACGGAGCTTTCACGGCGCGTCAGTGGGCACTTGACAACAGGAAGCTCTATAAAACAGGAACCAAGGAAATAATTGCGAAAGCAGATTTATTATAAAGGAGCGATATTATGAGAAATCATGAGGTTACCAATGTTCAGCCCCTTCTTAAAGAAGACGGAACTTTAAGAGAACCCGGCTGGTCAAAAAAGCTTGTTCAGGTTTATAACCGTGAAGCTATTAAGGCACCCAAATTCCGTATCAAGGAGTGGGACTATTACCTTGTTATTTCAAATGAGGGCAATTTCGGTCTTGCGTTCACAATTTCAGATGACGGCTATATCGGCTTACAGAGTGTTTCTCTGCTCGACTTCTCCAAGCCTTGTGAGCATACCGAAACGGTGCTCAACGCTTTCCCCATGGGCAAGCTGAAGCTTCCGCGCACATCTGACGAGGGCGACACAATTTATCAGGATAAGAGACTTAATATGCGCTTTTTAAAGCTCGACGGTCAGCGCAGAATTATGTGCCACTTCAATAATTTCTGGGACGGCAAGCCGTTTGAGTGCGACATCACCCTTGAACAGCCCGAAATGGACACAATGGTTATCGCAACTCCGTGGAAAGAGAAAAAGACAGCTTTCTATTATAATCAGAAAATCAACTGCATGAGAGCAAGCGGCTCTGCAAAATTTGACGGCAAAGAGTATGTTTTCAATCCCGAAACCGACTTCGGTACTCTTGACTGGGGTCGCGGCGTTTGGACTTACGACAATAACTGGTACTGGGGCTCAGGCAACGGCGTTGTAAACGGTAAGCCCTTCGGCTTCAATATCGGCTACGGCTTCGGCGACACCACAGCCGCAAGCGAAAACATCCTTTTCTATGACGGCAAATGCCACAAGCTTGACGATGTAAAATTCAACATTCCCGAATCGAGCTACACAGACCCGTGGACATTCACATCATCTGACGGCAGATTTGAGATGGAATTCGTTCCGATTATCGACAGAGCGGCGAAAATTGACGTTAAGTTTATCATAACCGACCAGCATCAGGTATTCGGCAGAATGAGCGGCAAGGCCATTCTTGACGACGGCACGGTTCTTGAGGTTAAGGATTTACTCTGCTTCGCCGAGGATGTACATAACAAGTATTGATTTAATATTAAAATTTTCGGGCAATACCGCGCAAATGCGGTATTGCCTTGATTTGGAGTATCTATGGACTGGACTGAACTTAAAATATCGGTTGATACCGAAAACATTGAAACCGCGGGGAACATTGCGCAGATGGTCGTTCCCTATGGAATTTACATTGAGGACTATTCCGACCTTGAAGAAGCCGCGTGGGAGATTGCGAAAATCGACCTCATTGACGAGGAGCTTCTGAAAAAGGACAGGAGCAAGGCGTTTGTGCATATCTATCTGCCGCCTCACGAAAATCCGCAGGAGGCTGTCGCTTTTCTTTCGGAAAGATACAATGCTGAGAATATAAAGCACGAGATTGACATTTCGATTTGCAGAAATCAGGACTGGGAAAATAACTGGAAGCAGTATTTCAAGTCCGTTCCCGTCGGCGAAAAGCTGCTTATTCACCCCGTATGGGACGATGATTATGACAAAGAGGGCAGGGTAGTGCTCGATATCGAACCCGGTCTTGCTTTCGGAAGCGGCGGACACGACACAACCCGCCTTTGCCTTGAAACGCTCGAAAATTATGTCGAGGACGGAACAGCTCTGCTTGATGTCGGCTGCGGAAGCGGTATTCTCGGCGTTTGCGGTCTGCTTTTAGGTGCTGAAAAGGCTGTCGGCGTTGATATTGACCCGCTCGCAGTTAAAAAAGCGCAGGAAAACGCTGAGCTTAACGGCTTTGACGGCTCGCGCTATACTGTTTATGAGGGCAACCTCACCGACAAGGTAAGCGGCAAGTTTGATGTTGTTGTCGCAAACATTGTGGCTGATGTCATTATAATGTTCTGCGAAAATGTCAAGCAGTTCATGGCTGACGGCGGCGTGTTCATTACCTCAGGCATAATTGATGTAAGAGAGCAGGATGTGCTCGACGCGTTCGAGAAATACGGCTTTGAAGTTATTGAACGCCATGAGAGCAACGGTTGGTTATGTTTTGTTACTAAATAAATAATGAGGGGCTTCGGTTGAAGTCCCTCAAATTGTTTATTTAGGAAATCGCATTGTCCATGACTGCCAGCGCAGTCTGTCTGAAAGATATTTGTCCTCGAATGAGTCCGAGTGCCGCCACGTGCCTTTGAATGAGCAGTCGCGCACCTGCGGCAGAATATCAAGGCAGGGGAGTTGTTCTTTCGGAAGAATCTTAACTTCATTTTCGCCGCACAGCACATCAATCGCCGCCAAGAGCCAGTCGGCAGGGCCGATTTCTTTGCCGCCTACATTGATTTTTTCGGGAATAAATCCGTCTGTGCTGATTTTTTTCGCACTCTTTTTTATTTCGTCGGCGGTTACAGTGATTTCACTTTCAACCTTGAACGGCTTATAAAGAAGTCCGTAAACCTTGCCGCATACATGCTCGTCCTTACCGTTCAGAAAATCAGCACAGGCATAGAAAATATCGCTCAGAGAATATGAATCGGGAGTTTTAACAGGGAACAGCTTTTCGGAAAGCTGTTCTCTTATTTTATATAAATCTTTCTTGGTAATAACTCTCGGCGTCTTTTCAGCTGTTTCATCTGCAATATCCTTGTATGTTACAATTCTGAAACGGCTGTCATTTTTTATAAGCTCAACTATACGCCCAAGATTTTGGTAAAATTTTTCGCTCTGTTCCTGCGGACGGCGATGACATTCCTTCCATTTGCCGAATTCGCAGAGATTTTCTTTATCGTAGTTGAGAATATCCCACCACTCGTCAAAAAGGCTTGCGTTCGGGTGAGTGTAAATAACCGCTCTTTTGCGCTCGGAAAGCTCGTCAAGAATTTCTTTGAGCTTGCCTTCATCCGCGTCAAAGAAATTCTGCTCACAGCAGTAGGCGTATTCAACATGGAAAATGTTGCAGTACCAGCTTCCCGAGCCGTCGGACGGGTCGCAGAATGTGTCGGCATAAACAGGAATGCCCATGTCGCTGTAAGCGTACATTGCGGCGTAAGACTTGGAATTTCCCGGGGGAACGGCGGCGTAAATCTTATCCGTTCCGTCAGTTTCTTTTATAAGTCTTATCGCTTCCGTTTCCTGGCGGATAACCTCAGCACGCGCCGCTTCAAAATTCTCAATATCCGTGTATTCGTTTATCATTGGATGAAGCGTATGACCGTAGGTGTGCAGATTGATTTCGTGGTGGCGTAACGCTTCAATTACATCATCTCGTTCCCACGCTTTAAGCTGCTTCGCAAGAAGTCCGACGAGGCAGAAACATCCCTTTACGCCGTGAGTCCTTAGAATTTCAGCCTCGCGCACAATTGCGTCCGCGCTCACATTTGAGGTGAAATCTTCCGTATCAAAAGAAAAAATTATATCAGTCATTCAAAATTCCTCCGGGGGTAAAGAACCTCAAAAGCCTGACGGATTTTACTCCGTCAGGCTGAGTTGGTTAGTTATATTATTCGCTTAACAGATTAACCTGCAATTGAGATTATATTATTAACAAAACCGAAGATTGTGTTAATAACGGGGAGAACACCGTCAAGGAAAGAAGCGTCAACGCCGAGCTTTGTAAGAAGCTGACCGATGAAAGCAAATACCTGAGCAAGAATGTCAGTAACAGTCTTTTCTGCTGCTGCAACATCATCAGCTGCGGCTGTTGTATCTGTTGCTGCTGTGGTATCAGCGGGTGTAGTTGTATCAACTGTTGTTGCTGTTGTGTCTGCGGGAGCGATAACTACTGTTTCTTCTGTATCTTCTACAAACAGTGCGTAGTCGATTGTTTTTTCCTTCATGTAACCTGCATACATAACGCCTGTTGAGTTGTTACGAGCTCTTACAGCGTATTTATAGCTTTCGCCTTCAACTGCTGTTGTGTCTGTGAATGTGCAGAGGTCGTCGCCGTTAACTCTACCAACACACTTGAATTCTGATTTATCGGCAGGGGAACGAAGAATTTCGTAGAAGTCAGCGCCGTTGACAGGGGTAAAGTCAACAACAATGCCGTCATCGCCGATTGAAAGGAATAATGAGGGATCTTCAAGATACATGATCTTTTTGTAGTCAGCATTATAAACCATTGTGCCGTCTTCTTTGATAGATGCAACTGTGTAGTAGTAAATTGTACCGCTTACTGCAGAGTAGTCAACAATGTAGAAGTAAGTTGCTGCATTGAATATTGTTGCCTGAACCCAGTCAGTATCGTCGGTTCTGCGGAATACAGCGTAACCCTTGGCGCCTTCAACCTTGTCATAGGAAACTTTAACGCCGCCGTTAACATTTGCAAGACCTTTTATACCGCTGGAGAGAATAGAAGCGTCCTGAGTGTGATAATAGCTGAAGTTGTCGTTGTGAGCGGCACGAACCATGTATTTGTACTGATAGTCATCGGGAAGAACATTTACGTCATTGTAAAAAGGCTCTTCAGAAGCGTCGATGATAGCGATGCACTGTAAAACAGGTGAAATACCGTCGTTTCTCATAACTCTGTAGTAATCAACGCCTTCAAGGGGTTCGATGTTGATTTTAAGGCCTTCACTTGAGATTGTTGCTGTGAAATTCGGGGTAGAAATGTACTCAATGGTAAGAGGGCTGCCGCTGAGCTCGCCGCCGTTAACTGCTACATCGTATGTGTAGGTTTCAAGATGCTCAGTTGTGTCGTCAAGGAACTGAACGATGCCGGATTTGCTTGCGGTAGATGTGCCGATCATAACATAGTCAGTATCGGGAGTTTTGCGGTAGATTTCATAAACCGCGTTGTTGTCTTCAACTTTTTCGTAGCAGGTTCTTACACCGCCGTCGTAGTTAATGATGTAGGTGGGTTTTGATGTGAGTACTTCGTCGGTTGCAAAGCCCATAAGAGGAGCTGATGTTGCGATCAGAGCCATAACGAGCAGTGCGCAAAAGATTTTCGATAACGTTTTTCTGGTTTTCATTAGTTTTTCCTCCTTAAGTTTTCGTAGATAGATTTTGAATATAATTTGCCTACTTACCTTAGTAGGTCTTTATTATACCATAATTTGAATACATTTCAATTAGCTAAAGTAACAATTGTTTTTGTGATTTTTGTGTAAATTTGTATATGTTGTTAAAAAATACAATAAATGTGCGATTTTTGTATATATATGCACTTATTTACAATTAAAATGAATATTTATGCAGAAATTTATTAATTTATCGCTTTAAAGCATTCAATTGCTGCCGTACTGTAGTTTTATATATTTTTTAAAGCGAAAAATCTTTTGTAGAAAACAACTAATTTTTTTGAACAATTCGACACATTTTTTTAATTTGTTGATTTTTTAACAAAAATGTATGCTATTTGCTTTGCAAAGAAAGCATATCCGTTTTCTTTGCAGCGAACTCCATTTCCGCAGCAAAGCCTGATGTTGAAAAGATTATATTGCTTTCTCAATCTTCGGGTCAAAAACGGGCATGAGCTGAAGCTTGAAAAGATTGTTTCTGTGAAGTCTGTCAATTCTTTCTTTCTTTGCTTCGTCGTCAATAACACCGGTTCTGATGTATCTGTCAAGTTCAGCGTAAGTGAAGCCGAGATTTTCTTCGTCTGTTTTACCGCAGAGACCGTCGATAGGCACTTTGTCAACAAGAACAGCGGGCAGACCTAAATATCTTCCGATTTCTTTCATTTCCTGAACGGTGAGCATTGAGCAGGGGCTGAAATCGCCTGCCGCGTCGCCGTAGCGTGTGGAGTAGCCCACCCAGTCCTCAGAAAGGTTGCAGGTGTTGGCAACTCTGCCGTTGTGGCTCTGAGAAACAGCGTAAAGCACAGACATTCTTACTCTCGGCGGCAGATTTGTTGCGCTCTGAGCGGAAAGCTCGAACGGAATGCTGTTTTTGATTCCGTTAACGGCGTCCTCAATGTTTATTATATAATGTTTTATGCCGAGATGTTCCACAAGAAGCTGAGCCATGTCAATATCGTGCTGAACTCCGCAGGGCATAAGCACGCCGATAACGCGGTCCTTGCCGAGAGCCTCAACGCAGAGCGCGGCTACAATTGAGCTGTCCTTGCCGCCCGAAATACCTACAACGGCGTTGCAGTCTTTGCCGTTCTCTTCAAAAAAGTCTCTTATCCATTTAACACATTCGTCCTTGACAGATTTTACATCAAACATGATAATTACCTCCCATATTCTTCTGATAAATATTTTATAGCAATTTTTAAAATATTGCAACACATCGTAAGCATTATTGTTGAAAAAACTTCCGCTTAATGTTATAATTTCCGAAAAAGACTACGGAGTGAGACAGATGACCGATAAAATATCGCCGTCCATGATGTGCGCAGACATAACCGCACTGAAAGAAACGCTTGATACTTTCAAGCAATGCGGCATAGAGTATCTTCACATTGATATTATGGACGGGCATTTTGTGCCGAATTTCACGCTCGGCACGGATTACTGCAAAAAACTCAAAGAAATTTGTGATATTCCGCTTGATATTCACCTGATGATTGAGAAGCCCGAGGAAAAGCTCTCGTGGTTCGCTTTCGGCGAGGGAGACATTGTAAGCGTTCACCCCGAAAGCACGGCGCATTTTCAGAAAGCTCTCTCACAGATAAAATCAAGGGGAGCAAGGGCATTTGCCGCGCTCAACCCGTCAACACCGCTGAATGTGCTTGACTTCGTGCTTGACGATATCGACGGCGTGATGATTATGGCAGTAAATCCGGGCTTTGCGGGGCAGAGAATGGTGCCGTCCTGCCTTGACAAGATAACTCAGCTAAGAAGCTATCTTGACTCTAAGGGTTACGGTAATGTTGAAATTGAGGTTGACGGAAATGTCAGCTTTGAAAACGCTGTCAAGATGAAAAAGGCGGGCGCAAATATATTTGTTGCGGGCACATCAAGCGTTTTCAGCAGCAGTTTTTCACTTGAACATGGCATAGCAGCACTCAGACAGAAGTTATCGGAGGTTGAGTTATGAAATTTCTCGTTTTCGGTTCACTGAATATTGACAGAGTTTATTCTCTCACGCATCTTCCCGAGAGGGAGGAGACGCTTTCCTGCGAAAAATACGAAATCCATGTCGGCGGCAAGGGGCTCAATCAGTCTGTTTCTTTAAGAAAGGCAGGCTGTGAGGTTTTTATGGCAGGCTGTGTCGGGCAGGACGGCGGAATGCTCACGGATTTTCTGACAAAAAGCGGTGTGAATATTGATTTCGTGAAGATTTCCGACGGCTTCACAGGCCACGCGGTTATCGAGGTTGATAAAGACGGTCAGAATCAGATGATACTCTACAAGGGCGCGAATCACGAAATTACTGAAGCGGACTGCGACAGAATTCTTGATGAGTTTTCCGAGGGCGATTTCATTTTATTGCAGTATGAAATCTCAAATGTGCAGTATATTATTGAAAAAGCGCGCGAAAAGGGTATGATTATCGCACTGAATCCGTCGCCTTATGTTGATGAAATCAAGTCGCTCCCGTTTTACAAAATCGACTATCTTATTCTCAACGAGTTCGAGGGAATGAGCATATCGGGCACTAAAAATGTTTATAAAGCTGTGGAAATCCTCAAAAAAATGGTTCGCGGCGCGATAATTCTCACCCTCGGCGCGGACGGAGCGATTTTTGCAAGCAGGAAAGAAACTGTCCGCGTGCCTGCGTTCAGCGTCAATGCTGTTGACACCACGGGCGCGGGCGACACATTCACAGGCTACTTTTTCACGGAATATCTCGGCGGCGCAGAGCCTAAAGCCGCACTCACAAAAGCAAGCGCGGCGTCGGCTATCGTTGTCGGCAAAAGCGGAGCGGCAGAGACGATTCCCGAAAAAGACGAGGTTGAGAGCTTTCTCAGAGCACATAACGGGGTGATATAATGGCAATTCAGCATTCACTTGAAACAGAGCTTTATAATTTACGGAAAACCGCGCCGTCAATGGAGTTTAATCCCGAAAAGCAGAGCTTTGATGAATGGAAAACTGCCGCGAGAGAAAAACTTTCCGAGCTTTTAGGACTTCATAAATTTACAAAATGCGAAGAAAATTTTGAAATCGAAAGCGTAGAGGAGCTTTCCGATCGCACAAAAATAAGATTCTGCTTTGACAGCGAGGAAAACTGCCGCGTGCCGTGTGTGTTTGTTGTTCCGAAAAATAAATGCTGCGAAAAACCGCCGCTGATGATTTGCTTACAGGGACACGGCACGGGTATGCACATTTCCCTCGGCGAGCCGAAATATGACATCGATGCCGCCAAAATCGAAAACGGAGACAGAAATTTTGCCGTTCAGTGCGTCGCGAAAGGTATCTGCGCCCTTGCGATTGACCAGCGGTGCTTCGGCGAAAGGGGAGGCAATCCGCGCCCCAACTGCCACGGTGCGGCACTTGTTGCCCTGATGACGGGCAGAACGGTTATCGGCGGCAGAGTGTGGGATGTTATGCGCGCGATTGATGTTGTTGAAAAGCATTTTGCCGACGAATGCGACACGGAAAAAATCTATTCCATGGGCAACTCAGGCGGCGGAACGGCGACATTTTATCTCAGTGCGCTTGAGGACAGAATCAAGGCGGCGATACCTTCCTGCGCGTTCTGCACATTCTATGATTCAATCGGAGTGAAAAACCACTGCGAGTGCAACTACATACCGCATATTGCCGAGTATTTCGACATGGCGGAAATCGCGGGAATGTCCGCGCCGAAGCCTATGGTTGTCGTTTCGGGGCTGACGGACGGAATTTTCCCGATAGACGGCGCAAAAGCCGAGTTCGCGCGCCTCAAAGAAATCTACGCCGCATCGGGCAAGCCCGAAAACTGCGCCCATGTCATCGGCTCAGAGGGACACCGCTTCTACGCAAAAGACGCGTGGGAAGAGTTTGACAAGATGGTATAAACGTGTATTTGATTTTATACAATTCTCCGTGCTTGGCGGTAGGGGCGATTCAATCGCCCGTCTTAAATTCATAAAAATTTTTCGGGTTGTCGGGGACGCCAACCCCTACAAAATGCGCCGTCGCACCGGGTCTGTAGGGGACGACGTCCTCGGCGTCCCGTTTCTCATAATTCCGCACAGTCTTTTGTTTTCGGTCGTAGGGGCGATTCACGCCCGAAATGAATAATTTTTTATTGTTATTTTAATAAAAAATCCCCTCTGTTTCCTTGACAAAACGGGGGGATTGTTTTATAATCATTATGTTATTTTATATTCAACGGCTTTGACGGGATTAAGCCGATTTCACAGTACAGAGAAACGATGCCGCGGCTGAGAGCTTCGTTCGTCAACTGAAATCTGCCTGCCGTCCCTGAGCCTCGGAGCGATGAGCTTCGCGTATGTCTGCGTTAAAGGCGTCGAGAGGTGCGCTTTGCACAATTCGGGTGGTACCGCGGTTTTTCCGTCCCGAAGTGTTCAAGGGGTATCTTTATTTATTTTCAGGAAAATTTATTAAGGAGTTTTTATTATGCAGTGGACAGGACTTAACGAACTGAGAGAAAAATTTCTCTCATACTTTGAAAGCAAGGAGCATATGCGCCTCCCGAGCTTTCCGCTTATCCCTCAGGGCGATAAGAGCATTCTTTTAATCAACGCGGGTATGACACCCATGAAAAAGTATTTCACAGGCGAAATTACCCCTCCAAAGGAGAGAGTTACCACCTGCCAGAAGTGCATCCGCACACCCGACATTGAGAATGTCGGCAAGACAGCGCGCCACGGCACTTTCTTTGAAATGCTTGGCAACTTCTCGTTCGGCGACTATTTCAAAAAAGAAGCTACCGCGTGGGCGTGGGAATTCTTCACAAAGGTTCTCGAAATGCCCGAGGATAAGCTCTATGTGAGCATTTACACAGACGACGACGAGGCGTATGATATATGGACAAAGAATGTAGGCGTTGATCCGTCTCACATGGTTCGCTTCGGCAAGGAAGACAACTTCTGGGAGCACGGCGCGGGTCCCTGCGGTCCCTGCTCTGAGATTTATTTTGTCCGCGGAGCCGACAAGGGCTGCGGCAGTCCCGACTGCAAAGTCGGCTGTGAATGCGACAGATATGTTGAAGTGTGGAACCTTGTTTTCACACAGTTTGAAAATGACGGCAAGGGCAACTATACCCGCCTTGCTCATCCCAATATTGACACAGGCATGGGACTTGAAAGACTTGCCTGCGTTATGCAGGGTGTTGACAACATCTTTGAAGTTGACACAATTCAGAACACAATGAAGCATATCATCGACATTTCGGGCGTTAAATATCACGACGACCCCGAAAAGGATGTTTCGCTCCGTGTTGTTACCGACCATATCAGAAGCACAACATTCATGATAAGCGACGGCGTTATGCCCTCCAATGAAGGCAGAGGCTATGTTCTTCGCCGCCTGCTCAGACGCGCTTCACGCCACGGCAGATTGCTCGGCATTGACCGTCCGTTCCTTGCGGAGGTATGCGAAACTGTTATCAGAGACAGCGGCGATGCTTACCCCAACCTTAAAGACAAGCACGATTTCATCATAAAGGTTATTCAGACCGAGGAAGAAAACTTCGGCAAAACAATCGACTCAGGTCTTGCTCAGCTTTCTCAGATGATTGAGAACGCAGATTCAACCGTTCTCAGCGGTGAGGACGCTTTCAAGCTTTCCGATACATTCGGCTTCCCGATTGACCTTACTAAAGAAATTCTCAGCGAAAAAGGCATGACCGTTGACGAGGAAAAATTTAAAGAGCTTGTTATTCAGCAGAGAAAACGCTCACGCGACGCTCATAAAGGCGCAGGCAAAGAGGGCTGGGACAACGCCGGCGTTGTTACCAAAGGTCTCCCCGCAACCGTATTTGAGGGCTACACCGCAACAGAATGTGATGCAAAAATCGTTTCCGTTATCGTTGACGGCGAAAGAGCAGAATTCCTTGAACCCGACACAGACGCGGCTCTCGTACTCGACAAGACAGCTTTCTACGGCGAAAGCGGCGGTCAGGTAGGCGACACAGGCGTTATCTCTAACGACAGCTTCACTT
>JAZUFU010000021.1:0-15194 GCA_045640865.1 Acutalibacteraceae bacterium
AAAATCTCCGATTTTGACGGTGGGGGTTTCTTTAAGTAAGATGTAATAGTGAATAGTGAAAAAGTGGAAAGTTCATTATTCAATATTCATTTTTTTATAAAATCATTTCATACGCAAGGCGCGGACTGCCGTCATAATAAACAATTCCGCAGTATTGGAACCCCTCGCGCGCGACAACATGGCGCATGACCTTGTTTTCTTCCATGGTGTCAATTCTCAGCGACGGCACGCCCTTTGATATGCAGAACTCCTTAATCAGCGCGAAAACCTGCTTTGAAAGCCCTGTGCTTCGTCTGCCGTTGCCGAAAGCAATTCTGTGAACCACAGCGTAAGGCAGGTCGGATTTCCACTCGCCCTCAATCCCGGGGTAGGCAGGCTCACCCGTGAAAATTATCGCACAGTAGCCAACAAGCCCGTTTTCGTCCTCAAAAACATAGCCGATGCCGTCTTTTACATCGTCAATTACCGTCTGCGGAACAGGATAGTCGGGCAGCCACTGCTCAAAGCCCATTGACTTCTGATACGCTCTGCCCTCGTCGAGAATTCTGTAACATTCCGCCGCTTCTTCTATTTTTGCAAGCCTTAAAATCATCACTTCACCCCGCCGAGAAAAATCTCTCTGAATTTAACCGCTCTCGCGTACGCTTCGTTGACATACTCCTCAAAGGAGAGCGAGTCGTAAATTCTGTTCGGGCACTCCCCTTTTCTGCCCTTTGCGTTCAGCTCAAAGGTGAGCATTCCGTCATAGCCGCACTTATTGAGCCTGTCGGCGATTCCGTTCCAGTCGGCAATTCCGTCAAACGGGAGCAGGTGTGCGTCGTCAAGGAAAGTGATTTCGGGCGGATTTGTGATGCCCATGTTGTCGTTGAGGTGCGTGGCGATGAGATATTCGCCGTATTTGCCTATGAGGTCGCGGCTGAAGTTGTAGCACATCTCATGCCCCGTGTCAATGCAGAAGCCGACATTCTCGACCTTGCCGTAAGCGTCAAAAATTCTTTCAAGGTACATTTCGCCCTCGGTGTTTTCAAAGGCAATCTTTACGCCCTTCTGCACCGCTCTGTCAATGACCTTTTCAAGCCGCTGAATGCCGAGGTCTGTAGGCGTGAAGTTGTCCATGCCGATGATAGCGTGCATAATGACTATCGGCACGCCTGTTTCGGCGCAGTCGTCAATGGAAGCTATCAGCTCGCCCTCCATGATTTTTGCAAGCTCTCCGTCCTCGTCGTGCCATATATCGTCCATGCCGTAAAACGGCGCGTGAAGCGACTGAAAAACAAGCCCGAGCTTCGCCGCTTTTTCGGCAAAAGCAAGCGTGGGCGCGGAGGATGCCAGTTTCATTCTGTCATAAAAGCAGGCGTCAAAGCCCGCGTTTTTTATTGTTTCAAGCTGGTCAACGGGCTGAATTTCTCTGCCGAAGCCGAGCCCCGTGCCGAGGCACAAAAGCGGTAAATTATTATTCATATCAAAACCTCCGGAATCTTATAAAAAAATTATACCACCCTTTGCGGATTTGTAAAGAGCGGAAAAATTAAAAAATCCCCTTGACAAAACCGTAAGGAGTGATATAATGTTGTTATAGCACTTTAAAGTGCTAAAGAGACAGAGTCTTTGACTCAGACGGAGGTTACATTATGAAAATCGTAAAAAGAGTAGTAATTTATCTTGCGGGACTTCTGATAATTGCGCTGGGCATCAACATTTCAAAGATGTCGGGCCTCGGAATTGCGCCCGTAAGCTCTGTTCCGCGCGCGCTTGAGGTTACACTCTCCAACTTCGGCATCAGCGTACCAATTGGCAATCAGAATCTTATCACCACAGGCAACATGGTTATTGTTATTTACTGCCTTCTTGTTATCGCGCAGCTTATCGTGCTCCGCAAGGATTTCAAGGCGTACAACATATTAGGCGTGCCGATTGCCATAGTTTTCGGCAAAATGGTTGACCTTGTAGGCATTGACCCCAAGGCATTCGGTCATCTGCTCAACAGAATCAACTTCCCGTTCCCGCAGAATTATCCGATGAAGCTCGTCTATATATTCGCAAGCATTATCATTATCGGAATCGGCGTGTTCGTATATCTCCGTCCCAATCTTGTTCCAATGCCCGCGGAAGGTCTTGCGGCGGCAATTTCGCAGAAAACGGGCAAGCAGTTCGGCAACTGCAAAACCCTTGTTGATACAAGCCTTATCACAATCGCACTTCTTATTCAGCTTATTTTCCTCGGCGGATTCAAGTCGTTCACAGGCGACACGGTTGTTGTCCGTGAGGGAACAATCCTCTGCGCCGTATGTATCGGTCAGGTGGTAAAATTCCTCAATAAAAAGTTCCCCGCAAAAAAAGCGGAGAAAGCAGCGGAAAAGAAATAAGAGGCAATAAAACATAATTAAAGGAGCGCGTCGGCGCTCCTTTTTTTCTCGAGGTTGAACCCCGAGAAACGGGAGATTTGGTAATTGAATACGGCTGGGGCAAGCCCACAGCCCTACTTTCACTTTCCACTTTTTCACTATTCACTATTACATCTTACTTAAAGAAACCCCCACCGACAAAATCAGAGATTTTGCCACCTCCCCCAAGGGAGGCAATAAGGCGCCCCGTCGGGGAGCTGTCAGCAAAGCTGACTGAGGGGGTACAAACAATTTCGGGGTTAACCTCGAAAAAACGGGCGGCAAAGGTGCCGCCCATAAATTATGTTTATTATTTATCTGCTTTTCTTGCTTCGATTTCGGCTACCATTTCACGCTGACGCTTTTCTGTGATGTTATAGAAGAACATCGGAATTGCGCAGGCGAACATGCTGATTGCGCCCGAAAGAATGAGGATGTTCCAAAGGAGCTGTTCGTTCGCGGGTGTGATATAAACGCCGTCAGCCGCCGCGGGGTTGATTTTTGCCCATGAATATGAGAATACGCCGATGAACGCGCCGAGAGCCATGCCGATTTTATTGATAAGAGTCTGCATTGCGAAGCAGATTCCTTCGCCGCGCTCCCCTGTTTTCCACTCAAGGTAGTCAACCGTGTCGCCAATCATTGCGTAGGTGATGATGTTGTTTACGCCCTGCGGTATGCCGAGGAGAACAAGACCGATGCCTGCGATAACGAGCTTCCACGGTGCGTCATAGCCGACGAAATACATAACCGTCATAACTACGCCGCCGAAAAGGTGAACGATGATGTATGACCATTTCTTTGTGAATTTCTTTGACATCCACGGAACGAGAACAGAAGCTACAAGTCCGCCGGGAACAACAAGCATTGTGATGATGCCGAAAAGTCCTTCGTTTTTAAGAACATACTTTGCGAAATAAAGACCGCCTGTGTAGGTGTAAACCATTCTTGCGCCGCCGAGTACGCCCGAGAGAACGATGAGAAGAAGCTGCTTGTTCTTGAAAAGGAGCTTGAGATTATGACCGAGCGAGGGTGCTTTTTCGGTTGATGTAAAACGCTCTTTTGTGTTCTTGAAGCCGTAGAAAAACATCGGCAGAGCAAGCACACAGCATACAACCGCGCAGATGAAATATGTCCATTTGAGCGTGTTTGCGTTTTCTGTGATGTACTGCGGGTCGAGAACCATCTGACCGGGGTTAAGCGGGTCGGGCATTCTGTATTTCGCAGTAACAGCCGAGGTGATAACGGGAACGAAAACCGTAACGATACCTGCGCCGAGGGTGCATATAAGTCTTGCGACTGTGAGAATATTTCCGCGCACGGTCGTGTCATTCGTAAGGCAGGTGGAAAGTCCCCAGTAGGGAACGTCCGCAACGGTATATACCATGCTCCAAATAACATAGATTACGGAAATGACGATGAATGTTGATGTTGCTTTTGCGGGCAGGAACGGGCAGAAGCAGGCGATTGTAACAAGCGCGATAGGAATTGCCATCCATTTAAGGAACGGGCGGCATTTGCCCCATTTGGTGCGCGTTCTGTCAACAATTGAGCCCATAATCGGGTCGTTCATTGCGTCATAAATTCTTGTGAAGAGCATAAGGTAGGCAACTGCCATTGAGCCTGTAACCGCGCCGATTTTAACGCCGTCCGCGCCGAAAAGAAGCGCGTCAGTGAGGAAAACCGTCAGATAAGAGCCGATAATGGTGCAGATAAGGTTCTGACCGAAGCCCGTGATGCTGTAAGCTATTGCTTCTTTCGGCTGAACACCCTTATCGGGAGTTGTGCCGAACAGCTTGTGTAAAAATGCTGAATTCAATAAAATCCCTCCGAATATCCGATTTGCCGACAAAACGGCAGAATCAGTTCATTTGTTATATTTTAACACATTTATACACATAATGTAAACTTGTATTTATCACAAAACTTATGCCGTCTGTTTGTTCAAAAAATCGACAAATACAAAATCTTGACGGGCGGAGGGTAACTGTGATATACTTTATTAGTTAGAATTCCGTTTGAGGAGGCTTTTTTATGCGCCCGTTAAAGGATTTGATTTTTGAGGAATACTGGAACATCGGATTCCGTTTTTACAGCGAAGACGACACAATCGCAGACGGCGGCAAAAAGAAATTTGACCTGCTTAAAGCCACGAAGCGTTATTGGTACGCCGACCCGTTCCTTTTTGAAAAGGACGGCGAAACCTTCCTTTTTGTTGAAATGTTTGACAACATAACAGAAGTCGGCGTTATCGGCTACAGTAAATTTGAAAACGGCAGATTCACTCAGCCTGAGCCGATTATCAAAGAGGACTTTCATCTTTCATATCCCCTTGTTTTTGAGGAAAACAGCAAAATCTACATGATGCCCGAAACGCACGAGGACGGCTGCATCCAGCTTTACGAGGCGGTCAATTTCCCGACGGAATGGAAAAAGTCCCGTGTTATTGTTGATAACATCAACGCGGCGGACACGGTTATTGAAAACGGTCTTTTTATCGCTTCGGTTGTCTGCCCGTCAAACGATATGCGCGTGGATTTGAGCGTGTTTGACAGAAACGGAAAAGAAATGCCCTACAGCCCTGTCTATAAGGAAGACCTCAACAAGCGCGGCGCGGGCGATATTTTTACACATAAAGACATGAGACTCCGCCCTGCTCAGTGCTGTGAAAACGGCATTTACGGCGGCAAGCTGATTTTCAATAAAATCACTCAGTGCGATGAAAACGGCTTTTCCGAGGAGGAGTATTCCGTTATCTCACCCGAGAATATTGAGACGGGAATGAGCAAGCCTGTTCAGGGAATTCACACCTACGCGAGGACGGACAAAATTGAAATCGTCGATATAAAATACAGGCGTACAAATCTTAAAAGACTTTACTGGATTCTGAAAAAGAAAGCGGGAATATAAATGAGCCTTAAAAAGAAAATCGTTGACTCTCTGAGCCTTTACCTTTGCAGATATAAGAATGTTCAGAACTTTTTTGCGGTGAAAAACAGTGAGATAAATACTGACGGAATTTCGCCCGAACGCAGTTTTTTTGATATTGATAATCTTGAGGATTTCAACCGCCTGTGCGGTGAGTATAATTTCACCGTTCCCGACGCGGACGCGAAAGAGCGTTTTGATAGTGGCGATCATTTCTGCATGACCGCTGAGAACGGCATTTACGGCTGCTGGGGCTGGGTTGCGACGGAGCATAAGGATTTTTATGTGCTCGAAATTGATTCTCATTCGGTGATACCCGAAAATGCGGCGGTGATTTACCATTGCTTCACAAATCCCGAGCAGAGAAGAAAAGGCTTTTATTATGATTTTCTGCGGCTCGTCGCAAAAAACAACGGCAAGGAATACTCAATAATTTACGCTTACGACACAAACACCGCGAGCAAAAACGCGATTAAAAAAGCAAGCTACAGAGACTTCGGAGAAATGAGCAGAAAAACATTCTGCGGCTTTGACGAAATTATCAGAAGGTACGCAGAATAAATCAAAAAGGATTGATATTATGACAGAAATCAAGGTTTTTTCATACAGTGAATTTGACAGTCTGAAAGAGGTCTGGGAATCCCTACAGAGCGGAGAGGACATGACTGTTTTTCAGCAGTATATATGGTATTACGGGCTTAATCAGCAGTATGAAAGCGGCTGCTTTAAAAAGAGCGAAAAGGCGGAATACTATGTCGTTTATAAAGACGGCGAAGCGAAAATGATTGCGCCGATTCACATTAAAAAGCACGGCAGAGAGTACAAGGGCATCGGTATCGCAAAGGGCGTTTATTTTATCGGTCAGTGGAGCTTCACGGATTACCTCAACTTCATCTACAGGGATTTTGACGCTGAGTGCGCCGCGGCGGTAATCGCTGAAATCAAGAAGAAATATCCCCGCCTCCCCGTTCATTTCAGCTTTGTTAAAGAGAACAACAGCCTTGATAAATTCCTTATTGAAAATTATTCAGAGTGCAGGACGGGCAACACAATCTGCGTTCAGACTCTGCCGCATGACAGCTTTGAGGAATTTCACAAAACGATGACGAAATATTCGCGTCAGAACATCCGCAAGGCGTTCAACAGAGAGAACAAAACCGAGATGGAAATTCACATTGAGGAACTGAGAACCGTATCTCAGCAGGACGCGGACGAATTTTTCAGCATTTATCTCGGACGCTCCGAGAAGAAAAATGAAATCAATCTGAAAAAAGACGGCATCAAAGACACCGTCTATAAATACTACAATAAAAAGTACAATGAAAACCTCAAGGCAGGGCTTCATAAATTCAATTACATAACCTACAACATGGTGAATAATCCCGACAGCTACATGATAGGAATTTTCAACGAAAGCAAAAAAATCGGCTTTATTTACGGCATTATGGAAGGCGAAAATATGTGGCGCAACATCATCGTCTGCTTTGACGAGGAGTACAGCTACTACACCCCCGGCAGGACGGCGTATTTCAGATATTTCAGAGATATTCTCTACGCCGACGGCAAGGGCACAACAGTTGTAACCGATATGTCAAGGGGAACGGAGCGACACAAATATGAGCTCGGCGGAACGGAGCATTACCTTAATAATTATGTGATATAATCAGTCCGCATAAAAAACAAACACGGGAGTTTGCGCTCCCGTGCTTTTTTCTTATTCAAAATAAATGCTGATGCTCTTGCCGTCGCGGTTGACCGTTTCGGTGAAGTTAAGCCCGACATTCATAAGGAATGTGCCCGAATAGCTCTCGCCGTCAAGGCTGCATTTATACATCTTGTCCTTGTCAAGTCCCTTGAACTTAACATAGCAGAGGCTGTGCGGGTCACGGCGCATACATACAAGCGTGAACAGGAAGCTCTGCTTATCCTCCGCGACTATCTGCCACGCGGCGTTGTAGGCGTTCTCAAACGGACTTATAAGGCGGTAGAGGTCGCCTTTTCTGATAAGCCAGTAGTATTTATGGTAGTCGGCAACCTGCTGCTTGACGATTTCGCGCTCTTTTTCAGTCAGCTTTCTCGGGTCAAGCTCATAGCCGAATGTGCCCCACATGGCGACATTGCCCTTTGTTTCGTAGCCTGTTCTGTCGCAGGCGGAAACGTGCGCGCTCTGGCACGAGGCGGGATAGCACATTGACGTGCCGAACTGAATGTAAAGTCTGTCAATGGGGTCGGTGTCGTCGCTCGTCCATATCTGCGGCGAAAAGCTGAGCATAGCGGGGTCGAAACGTCCGCCGCCGCCCGAGCAGCCCTCAAAGAGAATGTCGGGGAATGTAGTAACGAGCCTGTTCATAAGGTCGTAAGTGCCGAGAATGAAGCGGTGGAAGAACTCTTTTTTCCTCTCGGGAGGAAGAAGTGCCGAGCCCGCGTCGGAAATATTGCGGTTGAAATCCCACTTCACATAGTCAATCTTGTTACTGCTCAGCACCTTATACATCTGCGCCCAGATGTTTTCTCTTACGTCCTCGCGCGAAACATCAAGCACATACTGATGCCTGCCGAGCATCGGAACGCGGTTATCGACATGAACGTGCCAGTCGGGGTGCGCTCTGAAAAGCTCGGAATCGGGTGAAATCATCTCGGGCTCGTACCATATGCCGAACTTCAGCCCCTCGGCGTTGACCTCCTCAATGAGAGGTTTTAAGCCGCCGATGAGCTTGTTTTCGTTGACGAACCAGTCGCCGAGGCTGTTGGTGTCGTCGTCTCTCTTGCCGAACCAGCCGTCGTCCATAACGAGCATTTCAACGCCCAGCTTCTTCGCTTCACGCGCAAAGGCAACGAGCTTTTCTTTGTCAAAATCGAAGTACGCCGCCTCCCAGCTATTGATGAGCAGGGGGCGTTTTTCTGTTTTATACTTTCCTCTGATAAGGTGATTGCTGTAAAAGCGGTGGAAAATGCGGCTCATTTCACCGATGCCGTTCTGAGTATAGACAGACACGGTTTCGGGGGTGCAGAACTCCTCGCCCGCGCCGAGAGTCCACTCAAAATCGGCGGGATTTATGCCCATGATGAACCTTGTGGAGCAGTTGTGGTCGCACTCCGCAAGAGCCGAGAAATTGCCAGAATACACAAGGTTGAAGCCGTAAGCCTCGCCGTAATTTTCGGTTGCGTCCTTTTTAACGAGGGCGGCAAAGGGATTCTGCGAATGTCCCGAAACGCCGCGTTTGCTTTCAACGCCCTGCACGCCGTGGGAAAGGGCGCGTCGGCAGATATTGCGCTCCTTGCAATGCCTGCCCCAGAGGGTTATGAGGTCGTAATCCATTGTGTTGAAATCGTAACAGCCCGAAAAAGCGCGCTCAATGACAAGCGTTTTGTCGGAGGTGTTCTTAATCTTAACGCTCTTTGTCATTACGGGCAGATTTTCAAAAACCGTGTAGCTGAGTGTTACAAGAAGACCTGTTACATTATCAACCGCGTCAATTTCGAGCGTCTGAGCCTCGCTGTCGCAGTTCGCATATGTTGACGGAAGCTGAGGGATAGCCTTTTTGCCGTCAAAAATTCTGTGAGAAAGGTATCTTATATCGGTAACATTGTCGCCGTTTTCGTTTCTGACGGCAAGTGCGCTGATTCTGAAATCGCCCGCGCCGTTACAGCCGAACTCCATTGGAGCGGTGTCGGGCGAAAAGCCGTGCTCACCGATAACGGGGTTGGCAGGCGAAAACGAAGCCGACGGATTGCGCTTGCAGAAATTCTCAAAGTGCATATCGGTAATTTTCGCACCGTAATAGAAATTGAGAAGATAATTTTCTTCAAAAATGCCTATAACATAGGAGCTTTCGCTTGTGTCGAGCCTGAAAAGGCGTTTTTCACTGTCATAAAAAATGCTCATAGTTTAACCTCTCTTTTTTCGTATGAGTTTTGCGATTCCCGCGCCGGCGGCGGCAAGACCTACGGCGGCCGAGCCGAGCCAAATTGCGTTGCGGATTTTTTCGGTCTCGTCCGCACTCATGACATACATCGCGTCGGTCAGAAGGTTGTCGCCCAAAATATCGTAGAGATTGAGAACATAGGTTTTGAAATTCTCGGGCTCTTTCTCGTCGATTTCAAAAATTCTCACGGCGCGCGAGGTCTTGAAACCCTCGCATCTGAACGACGCGCCTGGGGACTGAATAAGCCTTACGCCGTCAACAACAGCGTCAAAGCTGTTCTGATGGTCGTGGCCGAAAACCATTGCGAGCACATCGCCCTGATGCTTTACAGCCTCAAACTCGCCCGTTTCCATTTCGCAGGTGCAGGAAAATTCCTTTGCGTAGCCCGTCGCCTTTGTGGTGTCGAATTTAAGATTTTCCTTGCAGTATTTTACTCTGTCGGGGTCGTCCTCACTGCACGGAACGAACAGAGTTTCGCACTCCTTAACGGGAATGTGCTGGAAAAGGAGCGATTTCACAGGCTCGCCGCCGTTCTGAGCTTTCAGCTCGTCGCTCGTTTTCTTATACCACGCGACAGTCTCAGCCGAAACGCCCGAATATGCGGAGTTTCCGAAGCTGTCCGAGCCTGCGGAGTCGAGCATCCAGATATTGAACGCGATTTTTTCGCCCTTGCTGTCGTAAATCGGGAAGTTGTAGGTGTCGCAGTCAAGTCCGTTGTCCTCGGAATTAAGCCCGAAAAAGTATTCGTGCTTGAGGTAATACTCCGCCTGCTCCTGCTTTGAAAAGCCGTTCATGTCGTCGTGGTTGCCGTAGTGCATGCAGTAGGGAATTTTGCGTTTGTCGAGCGGGTCAAGAATGTAATTCAGAGCCTTTTCCATTCGCTTTGCGGTAACGCGCGTGTCGGTATTCCTCCACGAGCCGATAAGCGGGTCGTCAAGGTGATTGCCGAGGATGTTGTCGCCCGTGAAAATTACAAGGTCGGGCTTCACGGTGTCGTAAGCCTTGTTGAGCATTTTCAGCATAACGTGCCTTACGTTGTGCAAATCCTGCGGGTCGCTGACCTGCATAATCGTGATTTTGCCGCTTTCGGGGAATTTTATTTTCATTTCTTTCTGCATATTATCACCGCCAAATCTGATAATAAAATGATATACTTTTTTTGGAATTATGTCAAGGTGTTGAGGCGACGGGGCGGGATATTGTGCAGAAATAAAAAGCGGGGGCGTACTCCTACTTTTTCACCATTACTTCTTGCTTCAAAATCTACCCCTCCGTCGCGGCAAGCCGCGACACCTCCCCTGACAAGGGGAGGCTATTTCGGCTCCCTCTGACGAGGGAGCTGGCGAGCGTATGCGAGACTGAGGGAGAGAAACGAAAATCATCGCAAATTTTCCGTATCGTACACCCAATTACGAATTTTTAACCGTGATACCCTGACGATAAAAACGGGCGATTCGTGAATCGCCCCTACCGGCGAGGACGGAAGAATTGCAAAAAATTCCTCGGGGTTAAACCCCGAGGAAGCTGTGCCTTATTTCGCAATTATGTCAAAGGAAAAGCTGAACTCTTTTTCGTTGAAGAGGCGCCACGGCTCTTTATCCTCATAATACGGGCAGTCGCCGTGCATTTTGTAATCGAGTGAAACGATAGTTTTGTCAAGCTCAATGAGCTCATCGTCGTGGGCGGTTTCAAGGAGCTGTCTGTCGGTATAATGCTTCGCGTTGAACAGGAAACCGTCCTTATTTCTGTCGGCAAAAATGAAGCCTCTCCCCTGCCCGTCCGTAATTTCGGCGGTTTTCGTTCTGTAATGCGCGCCGTTCTCGGTGGGGACAACATAATGCTCAAAATTATCGCTGACTGTCGTTTCGTACTCGGAAATCATCTGACTTCTGAAGCGGTCGCAATAGGTCTCAACAGGGCCGTAGCCTAAATATTTCATCGTCTCGAAGTCTTTGGGCATAACGATATTAAGCCCGAAGCGCGGCAGAGCGGGCGCTCTTTCTGTAACCTTTGCGCTGAGCGTTACATTCATTTTACCGTCGGGGGTGAAGGTGTAGTAAACATCTGCCCACAGCGCGGGAGGCATTGCCGCTGCCGCGAATGAAATCTTAGTGAGAATTACGATTTTTTCGGGCGTATTTTCGGTGATTTCGGTGCTGTAGGTCTTCTGAACCGCGTGCTCAAAGCGTGCGCGTTTCCAGTCGTCCTTGCTTCCGTTATGCGGGAAATAGCTTCTGTCAATATTGAAGCCCATAGACTCTGCCAAAAGCTCTCTGCCTGCATTTATTGAAACAACTTTACCCGTGATTTTATCAAAAACATACTCAGTTTTGCCGCAGGAAATGTTGATTTTCGTCCTGCTCTCTTTAAGTGAAATGTCGGATTTTTCATTTGCCTTCACCTCAACCGCGCTGTCGGAGAGTATGAACTGAACATGACCAGCCTCAAAGCCTTTTTCCGCCCATTCGGTGCTGTCTTTCTGCTTAAAGCGGAGGATAAGCGTTGTCAGCTCATTCATTTCAACAGAGTCAAAGAGGGCATATTCCTTTTCTGCTTGCGGAGCAATATCCGTGTCGTCAATCGTGCCGCCGAGAATTTCCTTGCCGTTTGCTTCAACCGCCCATTCAATATAAAAATCGTTGAGGGTTGTGAAATAACGCTTGTTTTTGACGGTGATTTTGCCGTTTTCATATTTTACACTGAACGGCTGATATGTGATTTTCATGTCGTAATAGCCGGGACGGGGTTTTCTGTCGGGATAAACAAGACCGTCAACGCACGAAACATTGTCGTTGGGCCAGTCGCCGAAGTCGCCGCCGTAGCGGTATTTCGGGTTTTCTTTTGTGCCGATATTCACGGCGTGGTCGGTCATCTCCCACACACAGCCGCCGCAGTAGTTGTCGTAGTCCTCGAACTCGTCCCAGTGCATCGGAATATCGCCCGTGCTCCACGCCGCAACATATTCGCAGTAGAAAAACGGCTTTGTGTATTCGGGCGTGTTGAGGTACTCTCTGAGATAGTCGAGCGAGGCGTACATGCGGCTCTCAACATCTGAAATATCGGTGAAATCTCTGCCGCCAACTCTGTCCTGATACTCAAGGCGCGCGTTTTCGTAGTGAATTATCGCTTTCGGAAGTCTCGAGCGGATATAATTTGCCATAAGGCGGTGATTTTCGCCGCAGCCCGACTCGTTGCCTAAAGACCACATAATCACACAGCCGCGGTTTTTGTCGCGCTCAAACAGACGCCTTGCACGGTCGAGGCAAGCCTCTTTCCACTCGGGAGCGTCGCAGAGATACGCCCAGAAATCCCAGTACCAGTCGCCGTAATTGTAGCCCATGCCGTGGCTTTCGAGGTCGGCCTCGTCAATCACCATGAAGCCGAGTTCGTCGCACATGGCGAGAAAACGCGGGTCATTCGGGTAATGAGACGTGCGGATTGTGTTGACATTCGCCCGCTTTAAAACGAGCAGGTCGTTTCTCATGTGCTCCATGGTTACGGTGTAGCCCGTTTCGGGGTGGCTGTCGTGGCGGTTAATGCCGCGGATCTTGATTTTCTGTCCGTTTAAAAGGAGCGTTTTGTTTTTTATTTCAATGCGCTTCACGGCGAGCGGGAATGAAATAAACTCACCGTCGAACGCAACTGAAAGTGTGTAAAGTTCGGGTTTTTCGGCGTTCCACAGAACGGGATTGTCGATTTCTATGCTGAAATTGCCGTCCGCTTTGCCGTCTGAAATGAGCTTTCCGCACGGGGAATATAATTTATACTCTATCTCCCCTGCCCCTGTCAGCTCGGGAACAACATCAATGCTAGCAGAGATGAAATCCTCGGCGACATTGTAATCAATGAAAATGTCCGTTATGCGGTTTTCGACTCTTTCAAGGATATAAACATCTCTGAAAATGCCCGAAAGGCGGAAGAAATCCTGATCCTCCATGTAAGAGCCGTCGCACCATTTCACAACAAGCACTTCAAATTTATTCTCGCCGTCAGTAAGAGCGTCGGTTATATCAAGCTCGGAGGTGCAGTGGCTGACCTGACTGTAGCCGATGAATTTATCGTTCACCCACAGATAGAAGCACGGCGCAACACCCTCGAAATTGATGAAATATTTCTTGTTTTCTTTCTTCTGAAAGCTCATTTTGCGCCTGTAAAAACCGCAGGGAATAACATCGGGCAGATGAGGCGGGTCAACGGGATAAGGGTAGTCCTGATTTATGTAGTTCGGCACGTCGTAGCCCCTGCCGAGATAAAGCTGCCAGCAGGACGGCACGGCGATTTTATCCCTGCACTCCACCGAAGCGGAGAAATTTTCGCTTTCAAGTTCAAGCTCCTCAACATTTTCAAAAAATGCAAAATCCCATTCGCCGCCCAGAAGCGTGAAAGCTGACGATTTTTCTCTTTCAAGAGCGGCGTCCGCTTCACTCGTGAACGGCACAAAATACGCCCTCGGAGCTTCACAGCCTATGTGCAGGCTTTCGAGCTGTCTGTAATATCTGTCTGCCATAAACTGACCTCCTTTATGCAAGGTGTGTGAATGATGTGAGGATTCTCTTGACGCAGAGTTCCAAGTCCGCGCGGGTGATTCTGCCGTCCGCAAGACCTGCTTTCAAGTCCTCGGGATAGCCAACGTGCATTTTCATGTCGTTGCCAGCCATGACCTCTTTGACAGGGTCATTTTTAACGCCCCAGTCGGTTGTAACCATGCCCTTGAAGCCCCATTCATTGCGGAGAATGCCCGTCAGAAGCTCCCAGCTCTCTGAGGTGTGCTGACCGTTGATGAGGTTGTAGGAGGACATGACCGTCCACGGGTCAGCCTCTTTAACGCAGATTTCAAAGCCTTTGAGGTAGATTTCTCTGAGCGCTCTTTCAGAAAGCCTTGAATCACATCCGAAGCGGTTGGCTTCTTTATTGTTGCAGGCAAAATGCTTCATTGAAACGGCAACCTTGCGCGACTGAATGCCTCTGATTTCGGACGCGGTGATTTTGCCCGCGATAAGGGGATCTTCCGAAAGATACTCGAAGTTTCTGCCGCAGAGCGGATCTCTGTGGATATTCAGCGCGGGAGCGAGCCATATGCCAATGTTGTTTTCTCTTATCTCAGCCGCGGCCGCCGCGCCGACCTTGTAGGCAATTTCGGTGTTCCAGCTCGAAGCAATAAGCGTTGAGCAAGGCCACGCGGTGGTGGGTATGCCTGTTTCGGGGTTGAGACGAAGACCCGCAGGGCCGTCCGCTGTCGGAACAGCAGGAACGCCCAGACGCTTAAGACCGCCGAAGCAGCCTGTATTTGCAACACCCGTTGGCGGCTGACCGCCTACGAAATTCACAAGCTCGTCCGTTTTGAACTGGCGTACGAACTCGTCAACTGTTAATTTTTCGCCGACATCGCTGAATTTATACTCTTTATAAGGCGTTCTTACATCATTGAGCAGATTTTTGCCGTAATAATAACTGCTCTCGCCCGTGGGGAGCTCTTCATATTCGCCCGAGGAGGTAAGTCTCTTTTTGAGGGCAAACGGTCTGCAAAGCTGAGTAAGCTGTTCAGTAACCGTGTCCTCTTTCACTTCATATTCAAAGGGAAGCTGTTTGTTGTCCCTTACCGAAGTGCCGAGGAAGAATTTATAGCTGCCCTTTTCGAGCACATAAGCGGATTTCTGCACCTTGCCGAGGTCGTCAAACGCCGCCATGTCCTTAACATCAAAGCTCAGCGCGATTATTTCGCTTTCGTTCGGTTTAAGGAGTTTTGTTTTCGCGAATGCCGCAAGCTCAAGAGCAGGTCTGCCGAGCTTTCCGTCGGGCGCGCTGTAATAAAGTTGAACAACCTCTTTGCCCGCGCGTGAGCCGATGTTTTTAACATTGAGCGCGGCGGTGATTTTGCCGTCAGCTTCACCGCAGACAGCGCCGCTGAGCTCAAACTGAGTGTATGAAAGACCGAAGCCGAAGGGATAGCGGACAG
>JAZUFU010000022.1:0-10560 GCA_045640865.1 Acutalibacteraceae bacterium
GCGTGGTCTGTGCCCATGTTCACAAGCGCGCTTATGGTGTCGATTGCGCCGTTCAGTCCGCCCTCAGCCTTGCCAATGCCGAACTGCCCGAGCTTGAAATCGTATGTGCCCTTTAACGGTGTGCCCAAGCCCGCAAGACCGAAGCTGACCGTCGCTAAAAGCTGAGTGCTGTTGAATTTGCTTGTGTCAATGCCGACGAGTGAGCCGAGGCTGCCTATGCCGTCGGTAACGGTGTCGAGAGCTTCCGTCAAAGACGAGCCGTTATGAGGAGCGCAGAGAGTTGTTACGCTGTAGATCCAGTCGCCCTTGCCGCCCTTGAAAAGCGGTGAAACCTCATCGCCCGAGGCTTCTTTCTCTGCTTCGTCGCCGTATTCAAGCAGATAAGCGAGAGTTCTTACCGTCGCGCCGCCGAATGAATGACCGACAAGATTTACCTTCACTTTCTGACCGCCGTTTATCTTTTCGCCCCAGTTCTCAACAAGCGGAGTTGTGAACTCCTCGCCGAAACGCTCGTGGTTATGCTCCTTTGAGTGAGCCTCGCCGTAGTCAACGCGCGTGCCCGTGAGCTGAGCGTAAAGCTCGCACACTCTGTCCCAGTTGCTCGAAAACGGGCCTACGCTCGGTTCGCAGACCTCAATGCCGTTCTCTTTAAGATGAGCGGAAATGTCGCCCGCGTCGCCGCCCCAGTAGCGCGCGACGGTGTTTATGCCTGTGTCCTCGCCCCAGCCGCCGAGGCCGTGAACGAGCACATACGGATATTTGACCTTGCCGCCGCAGATTGCCCACCACGCTTCTCTTACGCCGCCGAAATGAATCGGGAGCGCAACGGCTGTTATGACAATGCAAAGCGCGAGCACAGCCGCGATTATTCTTAAACTTTTCAGCTTTTTCTTTTCTTTTTTCTTCATTTTTTCCGTCCTCTTTTCTTCGCTGATTTCAGCATTTTCCGTCTGCCGGTCGGGCTCTGCTTCGTCAGCGTTTTCTTTTAAAAGATAGTCGGTCGTAACGCCGAAAAGCTCGCTCATAAGTATGATTTTATCCGAATCGGGCAGAACATCGCCCGACTCCCATTTTGAAACGGACTGCCTCGACACGCCGAGAGCCTCGGCAAATGCCTCCTGCGAAAGCCCCTTGTCTTTTCTCAATTTAAGTATTTTTTCTGAAATCGCCATACAACTTCCTCCTGTCATAAACACTATTATACCAGTTTCCGACACGAAAACAAGAAAATCCGCTTAACATTACAGAGTTTTCCATGTAAAACGGGGTTTACATACGGAAAAGTTTACTTTACAATCAGCTTTTCGGTCTTTTCCCTGCCGCAGGGCTGAACTTCGGGTGCGGCAAGAGAGTAAATATCGGTAAACACGCTTTCAAGCTCGTACATTTTCTTTGCCGTTTCATTGAGCTTTTCAGCGTCCGCGGCTTTTGTGATAATCGGAAGCGACGCTTTTTTCTTCGCTTCTCTGAGGATTTCTCTGCCTTTTTCATTCATGGCAAGCACCTTGATGTAAGGCGGCAGCCCCTCCCCTGCTTCTTTCGTGATGCCGAGGAATGAAGCGAGGACAATTCTTCTTATCCGCGCGTGAGGATAACGCTTTGTCTTTGCAAGCGCGAAAAGCTCGTCGAGGCTTCGCGCCTGCTTTGCCGCGTCGTGAATTCTGTTTTCGATTCCCTCGCTCACATCGGGAGCCTGCGCGATTTCCCGTGCGGTGAGCTGACGCATACGGCAGAGTATGCTTTTTTCAAGCTCGCGGTATGATACGGGAGCTGTGCCGTTACCCTTTTCACGCTCAAAAATTCTCTTGGTGCTTTCGGGCACGAACGCTGAAAAATCTTTTTTTCCGAGCATCATTTTTCTTATCTGTGAAGCGGAGGAAAACTCCTCGTCATGCAAAGCACTGTCGTGCTCCGCACCGAATCTTTTAACGGTGAAAAGCTCCGCCTCTCCCCTGTTCGCAAGGATATATTCCATGCCTAAAATGTTGTTGGGCTCGTTCAGAATTTCAAAGCATTTTTCGCCGTAAAGCACTCTTACAGCCTCAGCTCTCGCCGAAGCAAAGCTCATGCCTTTTTCTAAATTTTTCTGCAATAAGGCAAGTACTTTTTCATCATTCAGAGCGTTTGCCGCAGATGTGAGAGCGTCAATATCTCCCGACTCCGAGCCGAAGCTGATAACATCAACTCCGAGCGCGTGAAGCAGAGAAACCGCACCCTCCGAAAAGCTCTGCGCGCGGGCGATGCTCCACACCGTCGGGAGTTCAACAACGAGGTCCGCGCCGTTTTCGACGGCACACTCAGCCCTTGCCCACTTTGACATAACCGCCGTTTCGCCGCGCTGAACGAAATTGCCGCTCATCACAACAGCGACGCTTTCTGCGCCCGTGAGGAGCTTCGTACGCTCAATATGGTACTTATGACCGTTATGGAAAGGGTTATATTCCGCAACAATGCCCGCAGTTTTCATTTTTGCCTCCGAAAATTTGATTTTCCTATTGAAAAAAATTGCTACTGCATATATAATATAACAGTTATTGAAAAGTTACAAGTACATAGGAGGTTAATTATGAAAATTCTCGTAATCAACGCAGGCAGTTCTTCACTTAAATATCAGCTTATTGATATGGACAACGAAGCAGTGCTTGCAAAAGGCATCTGTGAGCAGATAGGCACAGAGAGCACATTCACACACAAGGTTCCCGCTGACGAAAGCAAAAACATCAAGGCTAAGCCCTGCGATATGCCCGACCACGCAACAGCGATTCAGATTGTTATCGACGCTCTTACAAGCGAAGAAATCGGCGTTATCAAGTCAATGAGCGAAATCGACGCTGTAGGTCATCGTGTACTTCACGGCGCGGAGAAATTCTGCGGCTCAGTTCTTGTTGACGATGCAGTTGAGGAAGCAATCAAAGAGTGCTTCGAGTGGGGCCCGCTTCACAACCCCGCAAACCTTACAGGCATCAAGGCCTGCCAGCAGATTATGAAGGGCGTTCCTCAGGTAGCTGTTTTCGACACAGGCTTCCATCAGACAATGCCCGACTACGCTTACATGTACGCTCTGCCTTATGAGTATTACGAAAAATACGGCATCCGCCGCTACGGCTTCCACGGCACATCTCACCGCTTCGTAAGCAAGGAAGCTATAAATCTCCTCGGCAACCCCGAGCACAGCAAAATCGTTACCTGCCACCTCGGCAACGGTTCATCAATCTCCGCTGTTATGGACGGCAAGTGCTTCGACACAACAATGGGCGTTACTCCCCTTGAGGGCATCATGATGGGCACACGCTGCGGCTCAATCGACCCCGCAATCGTTCCGATTATCATGAAGAAAGAAAACCTCACTCCCGACGAGGTTGACACAGTAATGAACAAAAAGTCGGGTATGCTCGGCCTTACAGGCACAAGCGACAACAGAACAATCGAAGGCAGAGCCAAAGAGGGCGACGAGCGCGCACAGCTTGTTGAGTCAATGCTTTGCCACCAGCTCACAAAGTACATCGGCGGCTTCGCGGCTGCCATGGGCGGACTTGACGCTGTTGTATTCACAGGCGGTATCGGCGAGAACAATCCGCAGTACAGAGACCGTGTATGCGACAAGCTCGCATTCATGGGCGCAAAAATCAACTATGAGCTTAACAACGAGTACAAGCGCGGCAAGGAAGGCGAAATCTCCACACCCGACTCAAAGATTAAGGTTTATGTTATCTGCACCAATGAGGAGCTTATGATAGCAAGAGATACAAAGGAAATCGTAGAAGCTCTTTAATTTTAAAAATTTTTTCGGGGATTCTGTTTAACAGAGTCCCCGTTTGCTTAAGTAGTTATTAATTGTTTGTTGAGTTTAATATGTAGAAAGGTGTATCTTATGAAGTATGAATTAGTTCCAGCTGTTGAAGCTGTTGCAGAAATAATCCCACCCAAAAAAGATGGTGCATTTGAAAAGGCTATGGAAGTAGCTCATCTTATTCTCGACCATGAGCCTATATCTATTCTATCACACACAGTTGATAATGCTATCCAAACAATCGGTATGGTTCGTGAAACTAAATATCGTGTTGAAGCATTTAAATATGCAACGCATTTAGAAGAAGTCCGAATTAACGCATCAGTTGAAATGGTGCGATTGCAGCAGAATCATGCTATAAATCTTTACATTGATCAATCTTTTCAAAAAGCAATTGACCGAGTTGAAAATGAATATTTTGAAGCGTCCACAGCCTTAAATAATTATGGAAAAAAGATAATTCAAGAAATTGATCACAGGGTTGAAAGAACTTATAAAGATATTGACAAACAATATATGTATGCTATTAAAGAAAATGAAATGAAATGTGCATTATATCGAGACTATCTAAATACTACGTTAAAGCAAGGTGTTAAACAATACGATGTGATGAAATTCATTACCCAAAAAACGTTCACAAACAAAAGGAATTATAGTGAGAAAGAGTTTATTGCCGTTTGTGAGCTTTTAAATGAAATGGTTAGACAACAGGGTCAATTAATTTCTTTTGAAAAATTTATGTATGATACTAAAAATGTAAAAAAAATACTTTAAAAGAGGTATGCTATGAAATTTCATTTTATTATAATAGGTTTACTTGTTGTAATCATATTTTCAATAATTATATATATCTGTGTACATAGCAAATCAAATTCTAATAGTTATTCTAACAGCATAAAAAGCAAAGAGTATAGAACTGATATATGTAATAACGCACCAAAACAATATAAAAACAACTTAAATTATTTATATAGCAAACTTGATTCGTTAGACTATATTATCAATGATAAACACTCAAAA
This sequence comes from Acutalibacteraceae bacterium, assembly GCA_045640865.1. GTDB lineage: Bacteria > Bacillota > Clostridia > Oscillospirales > Acutalibacteraceae > CAG-488. Next base: position 4,811 of record JAZUFU010000022.1, read on the forward strand.
CTTGATACTCAATCTTACGATATTGCCAAAAGTGTGTTGGACAAAGCTAACAGTGCCGAACGTGAAATAAGAAATTATTGGGAAAGCAATAAAGTCAAAGCAGATTTTTATTTTTATATCGGACTTCACTATACATCTTTCACATTAGCTGATAAACTTACCGAAGAATTAAATTCCATAAAATCGTATATAAATACACTTTCGGGTATGATCAATAGTATTCAAAATGATATTGATAAATTAAAAAATAAAATAGAACGTTCTGGTGGAACTGATTATATATCAAAAAAAGAGCACAAAGACCTATGTGTAAAATGTCATGCTTTAAGAAATGTTCGCAAGGAATGCATTATTCAAAGGAATAATATAAAAAAACGAAGAGATGATCAAAACATTATCACAGCCAAAAGAAGAGATTATATTGGTAATCACTTTGGCTCTAAAGGTAAGCAATGGAAAAAGAAAATAATGTCTAAGCATCATAATCATGGTATGTTTTAAAGAAACATTATTCAAAATTAAACCCTTTTACGGAGGTATTATTATGAAAAAATTTTTAAGCATATTGCTTGCGGCTGTCATGCTGCTCGCTCTCACCGTTCCCGCTTTTGCGGCGGACGACACAGTTTCCCTGAACGAAACAAAATCGTTTTCTCTTAATTATTCGGACTTCAGGGAATTCAGCTTCACTCCGGAAGAAGCAGGCGTTTATCTGTTGGAATTAAATATGACCGGCTATCAGCTCCTCAACATAAACATTGAATCCGAAAGCTCAACTGCGCTTGAATATTCAGTATATGGATATTTCTTTGATGATTTCTACAGTGAACAGACGATTTTCTGCGCCGAAGGCGGCACGGAATACAAAATCACCTTTACACTCGAAGAAATATATGAAGAGCTGTCCGAAAAAACCGAAATTGAATTTACCGTCAGTCAGTATGACGCAAAGGAAATAAAGCCCGGCGAAAACAAGACAACTCAAAGCGATGATATGTTCTTCTTCTCCCCCGACAAGAGCGGGTTTTATACTTTCGTCTCAGACGCTTCCCCCGAGCTCTTCTGCTATCTTATAATATACGATAGTTACGGCTACTCCGATTATTACGGTGCCGACAGCGAAGATGACAGAGGCTTCAGCTGCACGAAATACTTTCATGCAGGTGAAATTTATGCTATGAGCGTTGAAACTTATGACGGCATTGAGTATGAAGAATATAATGAGCCTGTCAGCTTTACTGTTTCATACAGTGAAAAGCCCGCAATAGATTCCATGGAAATCTACGGATATGTTCATAATTTTTATCCTGTGAGCTTCTCGGACGGAGATACGCTCGAGCTTATAAACAAACAGGGTTATGAGTTCATGCTGTATGGCAATCCTGCGGTTATTCAGTATCTGAACAGCTTCAGCGTCGCGTCAGGTGATGAATCAAAGCTGACCGCCTTATACAACGAGGAGGAGCAAGTGTTTTACCTCAGCACTAAAAAGGCAGGCAAAACCACACTTACAATTACAGCAGATGACGGAACTGTGCTTCATTTTAATGTAAAAATCAAATGTATGTTTGTCGCGGTGATTGAGGCATTTTTTGAAGAGCTCAGCAGCACTATCTGCTCATGGCTTGCAGGTATTTTCTCATAAAAATCAAACAGCATAACTCCTTTCACGGAGCGGGCTTTATATTCGGGACAACACAGTTGAAAATTTGTAATTATATGCTCGATGCGGAAATGTTGTCTTAATTTTTCTCTCGGTATTCGCACATTCTCCTGTTCTCGGCGGTAGTACCTTGTAACAGTTAAAAGTTTATAAAAAGGCGCAAGTATGATTTTGTCAGGCAAGGCTGACGACGCCGATGGGCTGGCGCCCTTCAAGGAGGAAAACGCAGCATGGCAAAATCAGACGATGTGTATTTTTTAAAGTTTTAGCTGTTACAAGGTAGTAGGGGCGATTATCAATCGCCCGTTTGAAAAATTGCGGTGATTTGACGTGCTATTCATGAATACCCCTACAAACACACATTGAAAATCCCCGTAAATATGCACGAAAAAACAGCAGCCCGTTCTGAGCTGCTGCTTTGTTTTTAAAAAGATCAGATGAGAGATTTATAAAGCTCGGTAATTTCCTCAACGCTTGTGTCTCTCGGGTTGCCGGGACGGCAGGCATCGTCATAAGCTGACTGAGCGAGGAACGGAATATCCTCAGCCTTGACGATTTCCTTAAGGTCGGCGGGAATGCCTACATCAAGAGAGAGCTGCTTGACAGCGTCGATTGCCGCTTTTCTCGCGTCCTCAAGCGTCATGTCGTCAACGCCCTTAACGCCCATGGCCTTTGCGATGTCTCTGTACTTTTCGCCTGTGCAGGGTGCGTTGTATTCCATAACGGTGGGAAGAATAATCGCGTTTGCAACGCCGTGAGGTGTGTCATAAAGCGCGCCGAGCGGATGAGCCATTGAGTGAACAATACCTAAACCTACATTTGAGAAGCCCATACCTGCGATATACTGACCGAGCGCCATACCCTCTCTGCCCTCGGGAGTGTTATCGACAGCTCCTCTGAGAGTTTTGGAGATTATCTCAATCGCATTGAGGTGGAACATATCACTGAGCTCCCATGCGCCGAGGGTGATGTAACCCTCAATCGCGTGCGTAAGAGCGTCCATGCCTGTTGCGGCGGTGAGGCCCTTGGGCATTGAGCTCATCATGTCGGGGTCAACAACCGCAACAACGGGAATATCATGAACGTCAACACATACCATTTTGCGGTTCTTTTCGGTGTCGGTTATAACATAGTTGATTGTAACCTCCGCCGCTGTGCCTGCGGTTGTGGGAACGGCGATAATGGGCACGCATTTATTCTTTGTGGGCGCAACGCCCTCAAGAGAAACAACATCAGCGAACTCAGGATTTTTGATAATAATGCCGATTGCCTTTGCGGTGTCCATAGATGAGCCGCCGCCGATAGCAACGATGCAGTCCGCGCCGCTCTGCTTGAAAGCCTCAACGCCTGTTTTTACGTTCTCAACCGTGGGGTTCGCTTTAATCTGAGAATAAATCTCATAGTCGATGCCCGCGTTATCAAGAACATCTGTTACTTTCTTTGTAACATTGAATTTAATAAGGTCTGGGTCGGAGCATACAAAAGCCTTTTTGAAGCCTCTACCGATAATTTCATCCGCAACGGCTGAAATAGCACCCGCGCCGTGATAAGATGTTTCATTAAGCACAAATCTGTTTGCCATAAAAATACCTCATTTCTAAAAAAATTTCACAGAGAAAAATCTCTTTATGACATCTTTATTTTATACTGAATCCGTGAAAAATACAATAGATTACGAAAAATTTGTTAAAAAATTCACAAGATGTGGATTTATTTATAAAACTTTAAGAAATTTTGTTTAAGATATTGACTTTTGAGCGTAATTATAATACAATAATTCAGTCAACAGATGCTGGTGTGGCGAAATAGGCAGACGCAAAGGACTTAAAATCCTGTCGGGTATTACCCGATGCAAGTCCTGAAGCGCTTGATATTCAAGGCTCTCACGGTAAAAAGGAAAAATTTCGAAAGGCAATGCCCGCGTGATTGCCCGCATTTTTCCGAGAAAAAGTTAATACGCTGGTGTGGCGGAATAGGCAGACGCAAAGGACTTAAAATCCTGTCGGTTATTACCCGATGCAAGTCCTGAAGCGCTTGATATTCAAGGCTCTCACGGCAAAAAGGAAAAATTTTAAAAGGCAATGCCCGCGTAATTGCCCGCATTTTTCCAAGAAAAATTTAATACGCTGGTGTGGCGGAATAGGCAGACGCAAAGGACTTAAAATCCTTCGGTGGCAACATCGTACCGGTTCGACCCCGGTCACCAGCACCACTGAAACCCTTGATTTTCAAGGGTTTCAGCCATTTTTAGAGCAAAATTTTGTGCTGTAATTTTTCGGTAAAAACTGCCCGATTTTAAGCTTTTTTACGCATTTTAAGAATTTTTCGATGCCCTCAAACCCTTGATACATAAGGGATTGAGGGCTTTTCTGATGACAATCGTGATGTCACTCAGAGTTTTAATCTTCATCCAAAATGGATAAAATAGCATTTGCAGAGTTGATTTTTGAGTCAAAATCAAGATGCGTTTAGATATTTGATGTGGTGGAAATATCGCTGTGCCCGAGCCACGCCTGAATATCCTTCAGAGATACTCCGTTTGTGAACAAAAGCGTAGCACAGGAGTGACGCAGATCATGAAAGCGGATTTTTCTCAGTCCGTGCTTTTCAAGGAACTTCGGAAACTGCTGTGTTATATAACCCGGCTTCATAATATCGCCGACCTGATTTACATAAACATAGTCGATAAAATCCTTATTGTAATAGCTTCCGCAAATCTCACGGTTATGCTCTTGCTCTGCTTTAAGCTTTTTTAAAAAGTCTTCAAACTGCGGAACAAGCGGCAGCGTTCTGAAGCTTGACTTGGTTTTTGTGCGATCCTTTTCAACAAGAGTAATCTTACCGTCAACATACGCTTCTGTAACAACACTTTTAATCGTTATGGTTTTCTTTTCAAAATCAATAGATTTCCATTTAAGACCGACCGCCTCTTCACGGCGAAGTCCGTAAAACGCAGCAAGCAAAACGCCGAGTTCGAGGTTTGTGCCTTTGACCTTTTCAAAAAGCTCTGTAAGCTCTTTTGCATTGTACGGCTCAGTTTCAAACGGCTCCTTTTTAGGGCGTTCTATTCTGTCGGCAGGGTTGTAGTCTATCATCCCCACTTTAAACGCATACTGCAGCGCCTTGTGAATATTTGCGTGCCTGTGAATAACGGTATTCGGGGATACCTTGTTAACTTTCATTTCGTAAGTGTAATAATCCTGAATCATCTTCGGTGTGAGATCAGTCAGTTTTAAGCCGGGATGAACCTTATCAAAATACGGAATGATTTTATTCTTTACTCCGAGGCTGTAACCCGAATAGGTTGTGATTTCAACTGTGGGCTTGATAATTTCGAGCCACTCGGCAAGAAAGCGTGTAAAGCTCTCTTCACTTTTAATGCTGATACCGCTGCGGTTCAGCTTATCAAGAAGCTCATAGCGTTCTTTGATTAAAAGGTCTTCGGCTCGTTTTTTATTGCCCTTAACGGGAAGACCTGTCGATTTTGAAACGGTTTTTCTTTTTCCGTCTTTGTCAACATAATTGAGTATGGTATAGTAGGTACCGTTTCTTTCTCTCAAATGACCTGAAACATTCATTTTAATTCTCCTTTTCGTTTCAATAATTATCATTTGCTGTCGGTACGGACAGTATATATTTCCGCCCGTACCTTTGCAAATGTGCGATATTTTACGCAATGGATTTTTCGATACTGTCCTGCATCAGATATTCAATAACATACGGCTTCGGTATTAAATAACGCTTACCCACATAAAGGTATTTTATTTTGCCGCTTTGAAGCAGACGGTATATCGTTTTCTCACTGATTCCGCAGAGCATTTCACCGAGCTGTTTAACATTAACAACATCGGGATATTCTGCAAACATTACTTTATAAAGAGTTTTCATTTCGTTCTTATTCATATTTTTCCTCCAATTCATTATTGAAGCTATAACCGTCTGTCTTCCATCAATAGTATTAATTTTTCGGGATATAACTTGTTTGGTTTTTACCGTGCGTCTCTGTTGCGCTGACGGTAACGGTTGTAGTGGTCGAGTGCCTTCAGTACATAGTCGCAATGCTTTTCGGGAGGTATATTCTTCGGAA
>JAZUFU010000023.1:0-6794 GCA_045640865.1 Acutalibacteraceae bacterium
AGGGGACGACCTCCCGGGCGTCCTAATATTCAAATTTTGTAAAAACTACCGTCTTAGCGAGTAGGGGAGCGCATTGCGCTCCCGCCGATTTTACACACAAATCCCGTTTATGTCGTAGGGGGCGATTATCAATCGCCCGTTTTATATTCGGGGGAACTCGGCTGTAATTTTTAATCTGTGTGGACGATGCAGAAGATTAGTTTTGATTTTTCTCTCGGTATGCGCTATGTTTTCGGATTTCATGTGCAGGGCTGCGGGCTTGCCCCAGCCTTTTTTAAATTCCGCACAATCCTTCATCTTCGTCGGTAGGGGCGATTATCAATCGCCCGTTATCGCCCGTTTAAATCTTGACATTCGGATAAACAAAATATAAAATAAAACAGGTGATGTTTATGACTTACTATTTTTTTGCCACCTGTGAACAGCTCAACTTTGACAGCGTCAGAAATTTTCTTTACCGCTCCGACAAAGCGGAAAACTGCGCGGCGTTTGCGGTGAATGACGATAACTTCGCAGACTTCCTTTTGTCTGCTGTTTTCGCTGATGAAATCAAAGGAAAAATAAGTTCTTTAGGTGCGCTCGGCGAGGACGGAAACATCTATACGATAAGCCCTGACGGGATAAAAAAGATAAGCGAAAACGCGGGGAGAACCTTTGAAAAGGAATGGAAAAACCTCTGTAAATTTTATAAAAAACTTCAGCGCGAGCAGGCGTACAGAGAGAAAATTTTCAGCCGCTATGAAAACGGAATAATAAAAATTTCCGGCGCGTTTTTCGGCTTTAAAAAGTTTTTGTTCACCGATAAAAAAACGGGCGCAGTTATTCCGTTCAGATACAAAAAATCCAAAAAAGACAACCGCCCGCTTGCCGTGTTTTTCGGCGGAGGCGGAACGGTCGGAAAGGATAATCTGAAGCCGCTGTTTGAGTTTCTTTTTCTCTCCCACGGCAGAAAAATCATGAAGCACGACTGCAATATTTTAATTCCTCAGTCGCTCCGCGGAAACGGTGTGTTTGACGCTTACACCTGCGCCTGCGCCGATATTGCCCGCCATATGCTCGATACGCAGAAAATCGACCGCTCAAAGGTTTATGCTTTCGGCACATCCTTCGGCGGAAAATGCACATGGAGCTCTCTGTTTGCAGAGCCCGACCTTTACGCCGCGGCAATTCCCGTCATGGGCGAGCTTTATGATTATGAGAACGCGGACTTTCATAAAATCGCGCACATTCCCGTGTGGATTGCCCACTCCGCTGACGACAATGTTGTGAAAATCGACAGCGACGATTACTGCCATGAAAAGCTCAGTGCCCTCGGTGCGGATGTGAAATACACGCGATGGGAAAATCACGGGCATGATATGTATAAAAAATTCTACAAAAACGAAGACTGGGCAGGCTGGCTCATCTCAAAATCAAAATAAAAAACGCGGAGCATTCATCTGAACGCTCCGCAATTTTTATAAAATCATTTTAAATATCCGAGGCACTGATAAACAACGCTGTCCTCAAACTCCGCAAGAACGATGTAATAATCCGACTCGTTCGGCGGCGTGCAGAGGTTGAGACTGCTCAGGTCGTAATTTCCTTTTTCAAACTGAGAAACACAGCTCTGAATCAGTTCTCTTTTGTATATGTACTCCGCGTTGCCCTTGTCGTTTTCAACAATCGAGAAACAGCTTATGCCGCCTTGCGAGAGGTCGGACTTGACAGTGTTCGCGCCCACAACAAGCAGGCGTTTTATGCGCTCGGTTTTGATGTCGGGGAGGGTGTAATCCTCTCTTGCGTGCCAGCGCGCGTCAGAGAATCCGTTGACGAATTTAACGCACATCTGCAAATCTCTTTCATCGGGCCCGAAGAAAAACTTTTTGTTGTCGTAGGATTTCAGCGAGTAACAGCAGTCGCTGTCGATATAGTAACTGCAAAGCGAATGTTCCGCGTCGTTCTCGTCGGAATACAGCATTTTTTCGTCAAGCTCGTTGTAACCTTTCATCTTTATCTTGTCGCCCATGAGCCTGTAATATCTTATGCTGAATTCGTCGCCGAGCGTCTCAATCCGCTCGCTCTGTACATTCTGAACGGCACCGAGAACCGAGAAAACTATCAGCGACACAACAAGAATCGTGGTGATGCCGCCCACGGTGAGCAGAAGCACCTCCAGCACCTTGCTGAGCTTCTTTTCGCCATCGGAAACATTTCCTTTTTTCCTGCTTCGGATAAAATCAATAATCGCCTTGATGTTCAGAAGAACGCTCAGCGTCGCGAACGAAACAACCGACAGAATTATGAACGCGTTGAGCAGGAGATTTTCAATATCCGTCCCGCGGTCATAGAAGCTCTGCCACACCTTGTAGCTCGGCGAAACATATTTTGCATAGCCGTTCTTTTCGTCAAATTTATTAAGATCGGAGCAGAGGGATTTGTCTTTGCATTTGTAAATTGAAATGCTGCTCTGACCTCTTTCATGGGATTCCGCGCTGAGATAAACCGTGCCGAACAAATCATAAACCATAAAATAAATCACGGTTTTGCCCGACTTGTTACCCGCGCTGAAGCTGCCGTCAAAGGTCAGACGGTTGAGAAGAAAAACTGACTTGAAAAGTGCGTTGTATTTTGAAAGGCAGTTGTACTTGCCGCCCTGCAAAGCGGCGATAAAATCGGACGAATTTTTTTCGAGGAAAACGGCGGGCTCGTAGTTCGTATCTACAAGCGAAAAATGCGCGTAATTTTCAAGCTCCGCCGAGGTTTTGCCCATCACGCCCGTGAAAGAAGCGTTGTCGGGCTCGTGCTCCTTGTAGCTGTCGCATTTATACGCAAGGCAGCCGACGACGGCACACAGACCGATTACCGCGGCGGCAATAAGAGCAATTGCCTCTCTTATCAGAAATTTCATACATTTCCTCCTCCCGTGTCGAATTATGTCTATTTTATTTTTACCACAATATCACAATAATTTCAAGGGCAGATTAAAATATTGTTTGACAAAATGCGTATGTCAAAATATAATGGTTTTGTCAGCGGAATATTCCGCACAAATAAGTCATTGATTTAATCAAAAATGCAGGGGCGCCAATCAGCCTTCCTCGGGAGAGGTGGCAAAATCTATGATTTTGTCGGTAGGGGCGATTATCAATCGCCCGCGGATTATCGGTGTGTTTTCGGCGTGCGGTTGTAGGGGTCATTCACGAATGACCCGCCGAATTATCGCAGATTTAAAAACGGACGATTTGCGAACCGTCTCTGCAAAATAAGTCAATGACATTCGAGGGGGATTATTATGGAAAAACAGATGAATTTCAAAGAAATCGGCGCGTACTCTTTAGGTCTTTTCGGCTTTCAGGCTATCGTTGGATTCCTGAACTCCTATCAGGCCGAGTTTTACCACGCTCAGATGGCGGCTGACCTTGCGGTTGTGGGAATTCTCATTCTCATTGTCAAGATTGTTTCGGCGGTTTTTGATCCCATTGTCGGCAACATGATTGAGCGCAAAAACAGCAAAAACGGCAAGCTCAAGCCGTTCATAGCATACTCGATTATTCCGCTTCTTGTCATGACGGTTGTGCTTTTTATAAAAGTTCCGTTCAAGGGCGTCGCGCTTTACGCTTATATTTTCGTAACATTCCTGCTGTGGAGCATGGCGATGACTCTCGGCGATGTTCCGTCGCAGGGAATCGCCTCCGTTCTCACGCCCAATCCCGAGGAGAGAACGAATGTTATTTCAATCGCAAACACATTAAAGCAGATAGGCTTCTCAGCGGCGGCGGTTATCGTTCCCGTTGTTTGCATGATTATCCCCGGCGGCTCAAAGGTTTTCGGCATTGAGGAGGGCGCGAAGGACGACCCGATAAGCTCATCTGAATATCTTGTTACGGCGATTGTCGTCGGCGTTCTCGGCTGTCTGCTGTTCTCGCTTATTTATTTCTTCAACAAAGAGCGTGTACCCTACACCGCCGAAAAAATGTCTTTCAAAGAGATGTTCGCGGCTCTTAAAGCCAACAAACCGCTCATGCTCGTTATTATTTCGTATTTCCTTGGCGCGGGCAGGCAGATGGCAATGGCAATTCAGGTGCAGGCTTCAAATGTGCTTTTAGGCAGTGAAAACTATGTTATCGCCCTCGGCATTACAACTGCCATCGGCTCGATGATAAGCATGGCAATAACTCCGATGCTCATTAAGAAAATGGGCGAGAAAAACACATTCATCGCCATGTCCGTCTATGGCTTCGTTATTTCAATGATTGCGTTCCTCGTTTATGTTTTCATCACACCCAATATGATAGTTATGCTCGTCATGCTGTTCCTTACAGGCTTGCAGTTCGGCGCGGTAACGCTCATGCCCATGATTATGACTGCCGACTGCGTTGACAACTACGAATACGAAACAGGCAGACGCGTCGAAGGCCCCGCGTTCTCGATTCTTACGCTCACAATTAAAGTCTGTCTTGCAATCGGCGCGGCACTCGGTCTTATCCTTGTTCAGGTGTCGGGCTATGACGCCGCCGCGAGCGTTGAGAGCATAGCTCAGTCAACGAAAAATATCGTTTATTTCGCGTATGTCGGCATGCCCGGAATATTCAGCCTCCTTGCGGCAATTCCGATGTTCAAATATGACATCGTCGGCGAAAAGAAAGCAAAAATCACCGCTGAGCTGCAGGCAAGACGCGAAGCAAAACAGTAATAGAAAACTATAATGGATTTTAAAGTTTTAAATCAGAAAGAAGTCCGTGAAAATCCTCCGCTTGTTTCGTTTATGCTCGACACAATGGTTGAAAATCTTTCTTATGTTTACGGCGATGATATGGGCTCGGATGAAAACAGGCGGATGTGGACGGAGTATAATCTTGAACGGTATGACGCCGCGTGGCACACGGTTTTCGGCATCAGAGACAGCAAACCGCTCGGGTTTATCGTTTATAAAATCGAAAATAAAGCTCTTTATGTGTGCGACTTTGAGGTAAAAAAAGAAGCAAGATACAACCCCGCTCTGCTCCGCGGTATGCTCAGAGCGATGATTTCAGCTGAGAGAGACAATTTTGATGTCATCAGAGGTTACATAAACAGAAAAAACGAGCTTTCACAAAGAAATTTTCTGAAATACGCAACAGAAATAAACGAAACGCAAAAGGGCTTTTCTTTTGTAATCGACAAAACCGCCGCACAAAAAATTAAAGACAGGATATGATTGCAATAATATCCTGCCTTCACTCCAAAAATCCGCACATATTTTCAAACACTGAGGGGAGCGCATTGCGCTCCCGTTTTTCAATTTCGCAGATTTTCAAATCTTCGTCGGTAGGGGCGATTATCAATCGCCCGTTTTATCGTCGGGGCATCACGGTTGAAAATTTATTATTGAGTGGACGATGCGGAAGATTTGTATTACTTTTTCTCTCGGTATCCGTTTGTTCTGCCTCGCGTTATCTCTCCCTCAGTCTTTTGCTTCGCAAAATCCAGCTCCCTCGTCAGAGGGAGCCGAATTGCCTCACCTTGTCAGGGGAGGTGGCGTGCGAAGCACGACGGAGGGGTAGAATGATGAAGAATTCCGTATAATCTTCCGTTCTCGGCGTCCCGTTTCTCGGGCTCAACCACATGAAAAAAGCTCTCCTTTTCACAGGGAGAGCTTTTATTTATCCTTTATTTGCTTTTATATATTCAATCAGACTTCCTTTTTCGTTTTCGACCTTTCCCTCTATCACATCACGGACGAGGGAGGCGAGGACAGCGCCAATCTGCTCCCCGCGATAACCTGCGGCGGCAACATTTTTTCCGCTGACGGCGAGCTGTTTTATGCTTAAACATTCGCCGTTTTCCACCGCTTCGTCAAGGATTTTTTCGCTTCTTTGAAGCCTGTCAAGCGTTCCCGAAAGAAACTCGGGGTTCTGCGCCTTGGCGTCGGCAATCAATACGGGATAAAGCACTTTCATAAATTCTGCGCCGATTTCCGCCGCCGTGAGCAGAGTGTCCGTCCGCTCACCCGTCGGGCGTATGTCGTGATAAAGCACAAGCCTGCTGATTTTCTCGGTCTCAGCCTTTGAAAAACGGAGATTTCTGAGAATTTCAAGGCTTATTTCATAGCTTATCTGCTGATGCCCCTTGAAATGCGCCGTGCCGTCCGCATCGGCAAAAAACGCCTGCGGCTTGCCCGCATCGTGCAGAAGCATCGCTGCTCTGTACTCGGTTTCGGGCGGAGCGTTTTCAACACAAACAGCCGTGTGCTCCCACACATCGAAAATGTGATATTTCGTGTTCTGCGGAAAGTTATACATCGGCCTGAGCTCGGGGATAATCTCAAAAATCACCTGCGGAAAATCGAGCAGAATCCGCTTCACATCTTTTCCGCAAAGGAGCTTCACAAGCTCGACGTGCTTGCGCTCGGCGGCAACATTCTGAAGCAGGGGACAATGGCTCTGTATCGCCGCGGCGGTGCTCTCCTCAATCGAAAATCCGAGCACCGACGAAAAACGCAAACCGCGAAGAATTCGCAGAGCGTCCTCATTAAAACGCCTGCTCGGCTCGCCGACGCATTTTATCACGCCTTTTTTTAAGTCATCAACGCCGCCGAACGGGTCAACAAGCCCCGTCTCGGGCGCGTAAGCCATGGCGTTCACGGTGAAATCACGCCGCGAGAGGTCGAGTGTAATGTTGTCGGTGAAAGAAACGCTGTCGGGGTGGCGGTTGTCGGAATATTCGCCGTCAACACGCATTGTGGTGATTTCAAGCGGATTGCCCTCAATAATCACCGTCAGCGTGCCGTGCTTGAGCCCTGTTTCAACCGTTCTGAAAGACGAAAAAACTTC
>JAZUFU010000024.1:0-48048 GCA_045640865.1 Acutalibacteraceae bacterium
GGTAACTTCTTCTTTTTTCTTTCTGCCTGCGAGCTTTGTAATCATTGCGCCGAGAAGTGCGCCGAGTGCAAGAGAGCCGACACCGATTATTGCCGCTGTGCCGTTTGTAACAGCACTTCCGACAAGCGTTGAAGCGGCACGGTTAAATGTGATGTATGTACCGTTCATGCTGTCCTTAACACCTGTGTATTTTTCGTCTGTAAGGTTGAGAGCGGCTGATTCATTGAAGAGATGAACGAAAGACGCGCCTTCCTTGAAGCTCGATGAGCCTGTCTGAAGCTTGAAGTTTTCAGCAAGAATCGGATTGCCTGCCGCTTTGTCTTTTGTTGCGTAAAGTGTGAGCCAGCCGATTTTTGCGTCCGCTTCGTGATTATTTGTGTCAGCCGCTTCGCCGTTAAGATTCTTTACCGCCGCGTAGTAAACATAATCCTCGCCGTATTCGGTTGTTGCCGCCGTCATGATATGATGCGGGATTTTTTCCTCCTGCGGCTCGTCCGCCGTTACATACTCGTAGATTGAGTAAGCGTCAACCGCAAGCATGACAACAAGCATAACAAATGATACGCATTTAACAATACTGGCAATATCGCAGATTCTTGATTCTTCCCATTTGAGCTTGGTTTCCAGAGCAACTCTTTCGTCCTCATATATCTTGTCAAAAACATCTCCGAATTCTTTGGTCATCTCGACTTCCTCACCGTTGACCTTTATAAAAGCGTCCAGTCTGTCAAAGTCGCGGAAGTACATATTTTTGCCGCCGACAAAATTCTGAAGCTCTGTGAGTTCTTCTCTTGCGGCATCATACGCTTTCTGAGAAACATCTCTCATCCTTGAGAGGAATGTTGAGCCGATAAATGCAGCGACAAGTACGCCTGTAAGCACCGAGGTGGTGATCATCGTTTTAAGCCAGACAGCTTTGTCATCTCTTTCGCCTGTAAGCTTCGCGAGCCACGTTTCGCCTGTAAGCCTTTCGTGCTCGGTTGCCGCGCTTGTGAAAGCTACGCCGTCTTCAAAGATGCTTCTGTCAACGCCTTCAAAAATTGACATTGTCTCTAAGCTGTCGGTAACGCTCTCAACTGTTTCAACGGCTTCCTCCGCTTCTTTCGTATCGCATTCAATGCCGCAGAATGCATTTTCAAGCGTAAGCAGCAGTCCGTTTATCTCTATCTGTGAGCGCTGTCCCTCGCTCATGGCTTCAACAAGAGGATAGAGTTCTTCTTTTTTGACATCGCTTGCGGGACGGTTAAAGAAATCGAGGAGAGTGCCGTCGCCGTATTCTGTATCATTTAAAAGATTATAAAGAGCGTAATTGCTGTAATCAGCGGCGGCGGAGGCGGTATTCACCGCGTCATTTATGCCGTTGATGCAGTTTTTCTCTTCCTGAGAGATGTTTTCGTCAATTTTTATTTCTTTAACGTCGTAAACATCGCTTGTGAATGTGATTTCGCCATCTTCGTTTTCACCGACCAGATTTTCTTCTGCGTTTAAGATGTAGTCATAAATATTGTCCCATTCGTTGTAGATTAACTGCGCCGTGTCGCCGTAATCTGCCGCCATGGCCTGATTGGCTTTTGCGACTGAGGGATAAACACCCTTATACTTTATCATTACGCCGTCGGGACCGAGGTCAGTAAGTCTGTCAATCATGGTTTCGTCTTCATCGTCGCCTGCGGCGGAGGCAAGATTCATGATTGTAATGATAATCTGGCTGTTTGCCTGCATGAAGGTTTCGGTCATCTTCTTCTCGGCTTCACTGCTGAAATCAAATTCATACAGATAATCGCCCATGAGCTTGCCGCTGTCGTCGTCTTTAAATACGTTCAGAGATTTATACGCCGCAACAGCCGCGGGCTTTTCCGCGTCGTAGCTTACCTGATACTCCGCGATAACGGGGAGAAAGTTGTCGATTGTTTCGGCAATCTGTTCTCTGTTTTTTTCCATTATCTGCTTGTAATCGGAATAATTGAATTTGCCGAGCATATTCATGCCCGCAATATCAGTTAAAGCTTCGTCCGCATTGTCGGTTTCTTTGTAGCCGATATAAACTGCTGTTTTAAGCGTTGAATTTACATTGCAGTCTTTGAGCATCTTGTAGCCCGCTTTAATAAGCAGAGCTTCTGCCTTGTTTTGCGTATCAGCCGCAACAAGCGTAATGTCGCTGATATAGGTCTTTTTAGCCGTCGCCGCAAAGGCGTTGAGCGAAGCGGAAGCTCCGATAATTACGGCAAGAATAACAGCAAGTATCTTTTTCATAAGTAGCACCCCTTAATCTGTTTTTTTCATTGTACCACATCTTAAAGCACAATAAAAGTTGTTTTCGGAATTTGTCTTACATCTTTTTATACGCAGATTTTTAAAAAAGGGCTGATGTTTTTTGAAAAATTTTTAATATTCATAGTGATAAATCATGTCATAGTTTCCGCCCGCGGCTGAATCCCGCGCTGATTTAAGCGTTGAGTCGGAGACAAGACCGCCGAACTGGTCGCGCGCTTTGCCCGCCGGCGGAACTGTCATGTTTTCACTCACTATTGCGGCTTTCGGCACATAGCAGGGAATCTCCGCGTCGCTGTCATAATAAGCCGAGGAAACATCATCTGTATCGGTGTTTATTTTAAAGCCGTTGAGATAAATTCCGTTTACCGTGAAGCTGAGCCTTTCGCCGCCGTCCATGTTAAGGTGAACCTTTACTTTGCTGACAATACCGGGCACCCACACGGACATCTGCGTAAAGAAAGCATTGTCGTTTTTGCGTATGAAGTTGTTTTTAAGAACCTCGCTGTTAAGATTTTTGCCGTTTTTCCATGACATATCAAATCTGTAGGTCTGAGCCTTGCCGTAACCGTTATCGCCTGTATATTCAAAATCAAACCATAACTGATACACGGCGTCATCGTCCATGTCGTCCGAGTTGCAGGCATTGTCAACGGAAATATCGAGAGTATAAAGGTACATGCTTTTTTCGTCCGCGTGGTTTAAGCTCTGGTTGATTGTGCCGTCATAAGACGCAAGCGAAAAAACCGTTCCCAGAACCACGGACACAATCAGCACCAGCGAAATCAGCGCGGCTCTGACTGCCTTTGTTTTTCTGTTTTTCATATATTCACACCTCCGTACCTTATGCCGAAGCAACCTTCAGCTTGCCGTATGCCATTGTATCCTCTGTGCTGCCTTTTGGAAGCTTTACGCCTCTTTTAAGGCTGTTGTCTATGCGGTTTACATAAAGATAAATTCTGTTGTCTATGCTGTGTCCGTCGCTTGAAGCATAAACACCGTCATTGAAATTGCAGAAGCCGTAATTATCCTCAAAAACAGTCTCCCAGACAAATGCGCCCTTGTTGTCGGGAACATAGTCCTTTTCAGCCGCGGCGAGCTTTACAATCGGAGCATTGTCGGTTTCATACGAATAATAGAGATAAATGCTGTAGCCGTTCGTTCCGTCATTGAATGAAACAGCGTTTGAATCATCATAATTCATAATGTATCTGTCTCTTGCGCGCTGATAAACCGCGTCATCGTATTCAATTGTCTGCTCCGCCTTTTTGCCGATGGTGCATATCACATCACGCACGGCGTATTCCTTTGAATCCGTCCTGTCATAGCCTATAAAGATATATTTGCCGTTCGCGTCCTTATTCATGTCAATCGGGAGATACATATTGCAGCCCATGTTCATAAGGTCAAGCATGGCGTCCTTTTTCGTGTTGCCCGAGGCGATAAATATATCGCAGATATATGTTTTCTGAGCCTCGTATCCGCAGTGGATATAGTTAGTTTCGTTGGCGTAGCCTTTAAGCTCGGCTCGGGATTTCACAACTTCCTTGCCCTTTGAATACTCGGTTACATCCGTTTCCATCATGGCGGTCAAAGCTGTCGCGCAATTTTCAACAAGGGGAACATCGTTGAAGCTGATTGATGTAATCGGCTCGCCGGGTGTGCCGCCGCTCTTTGAAACATAGAGGAAATAATAACCGAAAACGGAGTCGTAAATCGGCTCACTTCCGACTCTTGTGTATTCCGTTCCGCCGACCTTAATTTTAAGCTCGGCGTCGCTGTGGTCTCCGAGATGATATTTGTACTTGATAACGGAATGAATCGCGTCCGCGCTGTTATCCGTTCTTGTTACGCCGATATACGCCGCCTGATTTGGTGTGTTTTTCACCGAAGCCTGCTTTGATAAATTGTAGCTGACCGCAAGATTTCTGTTGAATATTCCGTCATTACTTGTCTGTAAAGCGGCGAATATGCTCATGTCGTCCTTTGTCTTTTTAAGAGCTTCCTCAGTGGCTTCCTTTGTGTCGTCATCGAGCTTGTTGAATTCGTCTTCATCACCTATATACGATTTAAGGCTCCATGAAGCTACTGTTATTGAAGAAATATATTTGCCTGCTGCGGGTTTATCCTGCTTAAAGAACAGATACTGAGGATTTTTCGAGCTGAGGCCTATGTTGTGCGCCTCTGCCCTGTTGGGATATTTTGCGTCCTGAACACTGTAAAAGCCCGAAGCGTTTAAGTCCTGCTCTTTTTTCAGGTCGTTTGCGGTAATCAGTTCATCTGCCTTAAGGGGAGATTTGCCCGATGTATAACCGCAGACATAAAGATTTTTAAGTCTCGGCGCGGAGGTCTTCCAGCCGTAGCTCTCACAGTCGTCCGTCTCCTGTGCTGGATAGCTTGAAATTGCGGGAAGAATCTGCTGCAATGACTGATTTGCAAGTCCGTTCCATGCGTTGGAAGCCATTATTCCGCGGCAGAAACTGCTCATTCTTTCATTGCTGCTGCCGACAGCTTTGCTGAACTGATAGAAAACATTGCACGCCGCATAGCTTTCTCTTGTGCCTTCCGCCGCGTTTGTAACCATCATTTCGTTAAGTGAGGTCATGTCTGTTGAAAGAGCCGTATATGACTTGATTCCGTATATCGCTCTGTACGGATTGTATGTTGTCGAATAAGCGAGATAGGTTACAATATCATCTACCATGTATTCGTTTATGGTCATGCTCGCGCTGCCGCCCGTATATACTTCTTTGAAAACAACCTCATAATCATCGGTGAAGTTTTTGCCGCAGACGGTAAATCCGCTGTTCTCGGCATAAGCCTTGATTTCATCGCCGCTGTTTGCGCTTGTATTTTTACCTGTGAAGAACGCAAGACCGCCGATATACTGCTGACCTTTGGTGTATGTAACGCTCGGGTGGAAATAAATGAATATGTTTGAATTGCTGTTCCAGTTTTCATTGGACAGCGACATGGGATAAAGGCCGCTGTCGCCTGTTGCGTTAAGGTTGTAAGCGTCGCCGCCGCAGAAAAGATTTACAGGCTCAAAGCCCTCTTTGGCGTTCTTTTTGCTGTTTGTTACCTGGAGGTCCGCATAAACGGGAGTACCCGCGTTAGCAGATTTTGAAAAATAGATTGACGGAATTGTCGCGGGAATATTATCACCGCCCGCTCTTGAATAAGAATTGCTGCCGAAATAGAACGCGCTGCCCGTGTTGATGCCCTGAGGAACAACTCTTATATCTCTGACTGCCTCTTTTTCAAGCGTTGTTGTTTTGTAGCCGAGATATGAGTATGTGCCGTCTTTTGTGCCGTAAAAGCCAGAAAGGTTAATGTCAATGGGGATATATCCCTCTTTTTTCAGCTCGTCCTTCGCGGCTGTTGCCGTTTTCTGAACCGAAACTGAAAGCGATTCAAGATACTCGGTCTTGCCCGTATCTGTTTCGCTTTCTTCGCCCTCGTTTATCGGGGCGGATTCATGCTTATAGTAAGAAAGGAAGAGAGACTGAGCGTTCTTGTTTTCCGCATAAGCGTTAAGGTTTGCGACAGCACCCGGTCCGAAATATCTTACGCCCTCAAATCCGTCGGGAGCGGTGATGCTGCCCGAAACTGTCCTGAACTGGTCGCCGTCGGGGTTTATTGTAATCGGCTCGCCGACAGCGGAATCCTTTGTGAAGTAAAGCGCCGCAAAGCGTCTGCCGTTCTCCGCGTTCAGGTCGGCGGATTTTCCTTTGCCGTGGAGCTGAACTGCTCTGTAATGAAGATATGACTGATTTCTGTAATCATAAACATCTCTCGGTATATCGTCGAGGGTGTAATCCATCGAATCGTCCTCGTCCGCAAAAAGCCCATAAATAAATTTTCCGAGCTGATAAAGAGCGATACATATTATTGCGGCCAAAGCAACATAGCCGAGAATTATAACCGTGCAGCCGAGAATTCCGAGAATTGAGGTGAAAATCGAGCCGCTTGTGAACGCTATTGCACTTGAGCAGACAGCCCATGCCTTAACGCTCTGCCCTGCCCACCATGCGGCAACGCCGACGCTGCGGATTGTGGCGATATTTGCGCCCACAACCGTTACGGCACTCAGAATATCAATGGCAGAGCCTATAATATAAGTCAGAGTAATTATTTCGTCCGCTGTTTTCTCGAAGCTGCTTTCTTTTGTGAGGTTGTTGAATTCCATGCCCGACCTTGTCGAGATAATATCCGCGTTCGTCTTTGCGATTTTGGTATTATACGGAGTCTGGTCGGTGTTAACCCAGATTGAAAGATGTTCCGTCTTTCCGTCGTAAGCGTCTTTAATCTTGTCGTATATTTCTTTTATGTATTCATTGGTTTTATCGAGAATTACGCTGTCATTGTTAAGCGCGAGCGCCATCTGCGTAACGCCCGAAACGCGGAAAACGCCTATCTGCCCAAGCGTAAGAGCATCGACAAGAGGATAAATTTTTCTCAAATCGGCGTCGGTTTTGTATGCCGCGCTTCCGAGATTCAGAATATAATCGGCAATTGTGGTGTTCTCGTCATATTTATACTGACTGAGAATTTCATAAGCCAAAAGATAGATGAAATATCCGTCTTTTTCGTCAAACTTTTCGCCGTTCTCGAGCTTTTCCATTGTTTTCTCGGGGATTTCTCCCTCTTCTGTTTTCTCAACGTCATCTTTGAGAGAATCAAAACCGTTATCGTCTGTGTAAGACTTCGCTTTCTGATAATTCTCATAAAAGAGCTGAAGCTGATCCACAAGCTCGTAGGCGTAGTCCTTATAGCTCTGGTCAAGGAGCGTGTATGAATCCTCTGACGCAAGCTGTTTTTTGACCTCGGTTTCTTCAAGCCGCTGAGCCCAGTTCTTATCGCCGTAATCGGCAACGCCCGAGGACAACGAATTGAATATCGCATAGATTACGCCCGCGTTTGCCTGGCAAATAATCTTTTTAAGGAAATCCTCTGTGAATTTATTGCCCGCAAGGTAATCGCCCAAACCGATATTATCCATTTCGGGGATTGTGTAGATATTGAGAATCTGCTTTGCCTTAATCGCTTCGGGGCTGTTTTTTTCAAGATTATCGCGGTAATCCGCAACGGAATATTTCAATTCACTTGTTACAAAGCCCGCCTTTTCCATGGCGTTTTCTTTTATATCGGCGTAATCCGTTACTTCATAGCCGCTGTTCATTTCAAGCACGGAAAGGTCGGTGATTGCCTCATCGGGCTTGTCGGTAACAGTATAGCCGATTACCATTGCGCCGCCCGAGTTGCCTGCGTTAAGATCCGCGTCCGAGGCATAATACCCTGCGGCTTTGCACTTTTCTTTTGCTTCTTCCTTTGTGGGAGCGTTAAAAATCTCAACAGATTCAAGATATGTGTTATCCTCAACCGCGTAAGTGATAATATCGGAAGCCTGATTTATCATAAACACCGCGATAAGCACGCAGGCGATTACGGCTGAAAAATATTTAAGCATCTTTTTCATTCTTTTTCGCTCCTTTCTTTTTTGACTTGACTATGACAATTGCTGCCGCTGTGATTAAAACTGCGGCCGCGGCGATAATTATGAATTTGATATTTCCGTCGCCTATCGCCGAGGTTATGAGCGACTGCTTCTGCGTTTTTGAGCTGTCGGGTGTAAACTTCATGGTTTTTGACGAATCATCACAATGGAAATATCTCTGCTGATACGCTGAAATGTTGCCGCATACCGTCTGACTTGAGCCCGATGTGAGCACCCACACCTCAGAATCCTCATACAGTCCGCCGTCATAGATTTCCGCTGACGCAACCGCAACTGAATCAAGGAAAATATCGTCGCGGCTTCCGTTTGATTTATAATTGTTCTTTACGACAAGATTACCCTGAATGTTTATGTCGTACATTTCGTCAACATACATCGCGCCGCCTCTGTCGCCTGTTGTGTTGTTTGTTATAACAGCGTCCTGAACGCTTACCTTGTCGCCGTTGACGAAAAGTGCACCGCCCGCGCCGCCTGCCGAGTTATTTCTGAACACGCCCGAAAATCTTGTTCCGTCGCTTGAGTTGCAGTAAGCCGCGCCGCCCTGACCGTCCGAACGGTTATTTGTGAAAACACAGCGGTCAAAAGATGCTGTCGCGTCCTTTTCAACATAAACCGCGCCGCCGTCATCAAGGCACTTATTGCTGTTGAAAAGGCAGTTCATCGCGGTGAATTTTCCGTCATTCACATAAACCGCGCCGCCGCAGTCCTCGGAATAGTTACCGTCAAAGACGGAATCCTTAATGAGAACCTCGCAGTCGGAATAGTCCGAATAAATCGCGCCGCCGTGGGAATTATCCGCGCTGTCAACGGTCATGTTGCTGTAAAAGTCCGCGTCGCTGATGTCTATTTTTACGCCGCTTCCGTTGACGCGGATTGCGCCGCCGTGGTCATTCGTAATACAGCTGACGATTGAGCCGCCCGTCATAATGAGCTTTGAATTTGCGTTCATCTGAATACAGCCGCCCACATCGTCGCCCGCGCCGCCTGTGATTACGCCGCCTCGTACAGAGTTTGAAAAATTATTGACATTCGGCGTTGAATCCTCGATTATGAGCGTACCGCCGTTGATTAAAAACGCATATCCGTTCGACACCATTTTGCTGTGGCAGTTACGGTTTATTGTGTGGCCGTTAAGGTCAACGGTGAGCGTTTTGCCGCTTCCGACCGTTACGGGAGCGGTCATGGTCATATCGGAATAGAGCTTAAAAACAGAGCCCGAGTGATTAAGCGCAGCATTCATGGCTTTTGCCGCGTCATTGAATTCATCAATTGCTTCTCCGTACTGAACAACCGCCTTGACATCTGTTTCTTTATAAGGCTCATATTCGCCGTATGCGTAAAATGAGACTGATTTATATGTTACATTTTTAAGTCGCTTGGTTTTATCCGCACCGAGAACGAACTGACGAAGCCCTGAAATCGCGCATTCGTGATTTTCAACAAGCTTTACGGTTGACTGATTATATGTAACAGTAACAGTCAGCTTTCCGTCGATATAAATTATCGTGAGCCTGCACTCAGCGTCCGAATTTATGTGTGAATTTTTCACGGTGAGAATGTCATTCTCACTGCCGCCGTCGGCGTGATTGATTTTCTTACCCTTGAAATACACATCGCCGTTGTCTGAAATTCCGATAAGCGTTCCGCTGTTTGTGATAAGCGGTGCCGCCGTCGTGTAATCCTTTGATGTTGCGATAAGGAATGTCCTTACATCATCGGTGCTTCCTTCTGCGGGAGACGAGGAATAGGCAATTTCAATTTTGAAATCAGAAAGCTGATTTACGGGGTTATTACCCGCAAGTCTCAGATATCCTTCCCCGATATAAAGACCTTTTTCGTCTCTTATGCTGTCATGGCTGTCATAAAGCTGCCAGGATAAATTTCCCGTCTCAATGCCCGTGCCGTTCGGAGCGGAATAATTCTCTGCCTTATCGGAGCAGAAGCTGTAAACCTCGGGCTTTTTAAAGCCTTTAATTTCAGCCGCGGAGACAGAAAACACACCGCACAGCATTGCCGCAACAACGGCAAAAGCCAAAAGCACGGTTTTTATTTTATTGAAAATTAAACGCATAACCCTTTCTCCTTTATTTATTTTCAGTTTTCTTTCTGTCTTTCACCATTACGAAAATAAAAGCAGCAATCACCGCAATAATTGCCATCACCGCTATTGCGATAAGACTTCCGCCGCTGATAGCCGAGCCGTAGGCATTAACCGCATTTTTCGACTCCTCAGAGGTTGTTGATTCTTCCTTTTCAATGCCTGTTACTTCGGTATCGCGCTGCATTTCCGCATTTTCTTCCTGCTGTTTTGACGGAAGAGTTATGACTTCTTCTTCGGCTTTATCCGTTTTAACTCCTTTTGCGGAAAGTATCATATATAAACTGACATCGGGAGTTCCGTTATTGCTTTTTATTTTAAGCTGTGTGTATTCCTCATCGGATTCAATCAGCGAATTGTATAAATCCTCGCTGTATATGCTTGCCATCGCGCTTGACTCCGCTTTGCTGAAATATGACTTTGCCCAGTCGCTTAAAGTAAAGTTTTCGCTTGAAAGAGAGCCTTTTGTTATCTCTGAAACAGGATTGCCGACGGTTTTATCCTTTGTATAATAAAGGTTTACGGTTTTGCCGTTCAGATTAAAGCTACCCGCGCCTGTGTATGTAATTCCGTCAATCTCAGCGTTATCCGAAACAGCCGCAAGCCTTACCGCCGAGGAAGCGTCAGCCGTTCTGTTACAGCAGAGATATGCGCTTGTGCCGTCCGATTTTGCAACAGGCTCGCGGTTAAAATAATCACAGCCCGACGCGACAATCTTTTTAAAGGCGTTTTCCTCCGAGCTGACATTGACGATTTTAATATCTGAAACATAGGGCTTACAGGAATTATCCTTTATCATGAACAGATACAGATCACGCGCCGCAATGCCTTCGTCAAAATCCGCCGCGCCTCCGTCAGATGTTCTTACCGGTACGGAACCGTCGCCGAAATTATCGAGGAGATTCACCGTTCCGTCCTTGCTGTCCTTAACAAAGTTCAGCGAAAGAATGGCACTGCCAGCTTTACTGTCTGTTGTGCTGTAAAGATAGACGGGCTTTCCTTTTGTACCCCCGTTAAGATTTACGGAAGAAACAGGAGAATAGCTGACGGAAGCAGCCGAAACGGAGGCTTTCAGCTCTGTTGATACAACCAGACCTGTAATCGCTTTCGTTCCCAGCTTGTAGCCGAGGTAAATCCTCTCCCCTCCCGAGGGATTGAGATTCTGATATATGACGGTATAGCCGCCGCTCTCGAGCTTTTCCGCGGCGTCAGCTCCCACCTCAATTTTTATCTGAGAAATGCCGAGCGTATCAGCCGCGCAAGCTGTTATTCCCGACATCATTGACACTAAAAAAAGAACGGGAATAATAAGAATACAAATAAATTTCTTCAAAATAACACCCCTATACTATTTTTTTACCATATTATAACATCGAAGCTGTTACAAAAGCGTTACACTTTTAACTGTTTTTATAAAATTTTGAAAATTTTTCGGATAAAAAAGGCACATCACCCTTTACAGTGATATGCCCTGTTTTTTATTATTTTTTGTGCGCTCGGCGGTTTCTGATAACAAGAAACAAATCAATTAAAAGCTCAGCTGAATATACAATAATCAACGCTTTGAAATTCAGCATAACAATAAGACTTATTGTGCAGACTGCGCGCATTACTTCGCCGCAGGTTACAGCGAACAAGCCTCTGTTCGCTCTTTTCTCATCAGTTACAACTATCGGGGTGAGCACGAACATTATCACGCTCAGCACCGGAAGCACCGCAGGATATTCAAAATCAACCGCGAATTTTCCGTATAAATACGCAAGCAGGAAATTAAGCCCGAGCGTTCCGAAGCAGAGACCGATAAGCTGAGTAAACAGTTTAAGATTCGTCATATTGCCGCTCACGAAAAAATTGTATTTTTTCTTCATATTGACCGCCCTTTTTCAAAAAAACAAATGCAATATTTTAAGAAGCACTCATATAAACTTCCTGATAATTATTAAGATTGCTTTCTGTTTTGTAAATCATCTTTAATTTATCGAAAGTTTACAATTGAAGCAAAACCCCCAACCTCTTTCGAGATTGGGGAAAAATCATTTATGCGATTTTAATTGAGATAAATTATTTCATCTCAGCGATAGCTGCCTGTGCTGCTGCAAGACGAGCGATCGGAACACGGAAGGGTGAGCATGAAACATAGTCAAGGCCGATCTTGTGGCAGAACTCAACTGATGTGGGATCGCCGCCGTGCTCGCCGCAGATGCCGCAATGCATCTCAGGACGAACGCCCTTACCAAGTTTAACAGCCATTTCCATGAGCTTGCCAACGCCTGTCTGGTCAAGCTTTGCGAACGGATCGTTCTCAAAGATCTTGGTGTCATAGTAAGCGTTGAGGAACTTACCTGCGTCGTCACGGCTGAAGCCGTAAGTCATCTGAGTAAGGTCGTTAGTACCGAAGCAGAAGAACTCAGCTTCCTTAGCGATATCGTCAGCTGTAAGAGCAGCTCTCGGAATCTCGATCATTGTACCAACTTCATATTTAAGGTCAGAACCCGCTGCTGCGATTTCAGCGTCAGCTGTCTTAACAACGATGTCCTTAACGAACTTAAGTTCTTTTGTATCGCCTACGAGAGGAATCATGATCTCGGGAACGATATTCCAGTCAGCGTGAGCTTTCTTAACATTGATAGCTGCGCGGATAACTGCTGTGGTCTGCATCTTTGCGATTTCGGGATAAGTTACTGCAAGACGGCATCCACGATGACCCATCATGGGGTTGAACTCATGGAGAGAAGCGATGATAGCTTTGATTTCTTCAACGCTCTTGCCCTGAGATTCAGCAAGAAGAGCGATGTCAGCTTCTTCTGTGGGAACGAACTCATGAAGAGGCGGATCAAGGAAGCGGATTGTTACAGGATAACCTTCAAGAGCTTCATAGAGAGCCTCGAAGTCGCCCTGCTGATAAGGAAGAATCTTATCAAGAGCAGCTTCTCTTTCTTCAACTGTGTCAGCGCAGATCATTTCACGGAATGCAGCAATTCTGTCAGCCTCGAAGAACATGTGCTCTGTACGGCAAAGGCCGATGCCTTCTGCGCCGAGCTCACGAGCTTTCTTAGCGTCTCTGGGTGTGTCAGCATTTGTGCGAACCTTGAGCTTTCTGAACTCGTCAGCCCAACCCATGATTCTGCCGAACTCACCGGCGATTTCAGCGTCAACTGTGGGGATAATGCCGTCATAGATGTTACCTGTTGAACCGTCGATTGAGATGTAGTCGCCTTCAACAAATGTCTTGCCTGCAAGAGTGAACTTCTTGTTTTCTTCGTCCATGTTGATGTCGCCGCAGCCGGATACGCAGCAAGTACCCATACCACGGGCAACAACTGCTGCATGAGAGGTCATACCGCCGCGAACTGTGAGGATACCCTGAGCGGCCTTCATGCCTGTGATGTCTTCGGGTGAAGTCTCAAGACGAACAAGAACAACCTTCTCGCCCTTTTCTTTCCATGCTGCTGCGTCGTCAGCTGTGAATACAACCTTACCGCAAGCTGCGCCGGGTGATGCGCCGAGGCCCTTGCCGAGAGGTGTAGCAGCCTTAAGTGCTTTAGCGTCGAACTGGGGATGAAGAAGTGTGTCAAGGTTTCTGGGATCGATCATAGCAACTGCTTCTGCAGGAGTCTTGTGGCCTTCGTCAACGAGGTCGCAAGCGATCTTGAGAGCTGCGGGAGCTGTTCTCTTACCGTTACGGCACTGGAGCATATAGAGCTTCTTGTTTTCAACTGTGAACTCCATATCCTGCATGTCGTGATAGTGATTTTCAAGAATATCACAAACCTTTACGAATTCAGCGTATGCTTCGGGGAACTCTTTTTCCATCTGAGCGATGGGCATGGGAGTACGAACGCCTGCAACAACGTCTTCGCCCTGAGCGTTGATGAGGAACTCACCCATAAGTTTGTTTTCGCCTGTAGCAGGATCACGTGTGAAAGCAACGCCTGTACCTGACTGGTCATTAAGGTTACCGAATACCATGGGCATTACGTTAACCGCAGTACCCCATGAATAGGGAATGTCGTTGTCACGACGATATACGTTTGCACGGGGGTTGTCCCATGAACGGAAAACAGCCTCGATAGCGAGCTTGAGCTGCACAACGGGGTCTGAGGGGAAGTCCTGACCGAGCTGCTTCTTGTACTCTGCCTTGAACTGCTCTGCGAGCTCTTTAAGGTCAGCAGCGGTAAGCTCAACGTCAAACTTAACACCCTTCTTCTCTTTCATTGCGTCGATAAGCTGCTCGAAATACTTCTTGCCGACTTCCATAACAACGTCTGAGAACATCTGGATGAATCTTCTGTATGAGTCATATACGAATCTCTCAAAAGCGGGATCGGGGTTACCAGCGATCATCGCGTTAACAACTTCGTCATTAAGACCGAGGTTGAGGATAGTGTCCATCATGCCGGGCATTGATGCACGAGCGCCTGAACGAACGGATACAAGGAGAGGATTCTGAAGATCGCCGGACTTTTTGCCGTTCTTCTCTTCCATCTTCTTAACGCCTTCCATACCCTGAGCCATGATTTCGTCGTTGATCTTTCTGCCGTCCTCATAATACTGAGTACATGCTTCTGTTGTGATAGTGAAGCCGAAGGGAACGGGAAGACCGATTTCTGTCATCTCAGCAAGGTTTGCGCCTTTACCGCCGAGAAGGTTACGCATGGTCATGTTGCCTTCGTCAAACATATACACCCATTTGTTAGCCATAATGTTTTTACCTCCAAAATAAATGTGTTGTTTTAAAAGGGGCAAACGCCCCCTTAAGAGTCATTTATTAGTATAGCACATCTGTCATTATAAAGTCTATACTAATTTGTAAAAATTTACTCATATAAATAAAAAAATTTTTTGTGTAAGCTACACAAAACCGCCGTCTTGTTTATTGTGTATTGCGTACAAACCGTTTTGACGAAAATAAATACTATAAAAAGCTCTGTTATTGACACTTTATGAGGTACATAGTATAATCATTATTATGAAAGGCGGTGTCCCGATGAAATCCATTCTGTTTTTTATTGAGTCTCTTGACGGCGGCGGCGCGGAGGGCGCGCTTGAGGGGCTTATCAGAAATCTCGACCCCGAAAAGTGGAAAATCTCCGTTGTCTCCGAAACGGACGGTGAAATGCGTGTTCCGTTCATGAAAGAGCACACAAAATATCACCCGTTCATTCATAAAAACATAAATCACAATCCCGTCAGAGAGCTTATCAACCGCATAATTCTCACAGGCTCTGTCAGGCTTTCCCCGTCTGTCGTAAGGAAGCTGTATCTGCGCGGCAGGCACAATATTGAGGTTGCCGCCTGCGAGGGCTACGCCACAAGAATAATTGCTTCATCAAAAGATAAAAAGAGCCTCAAAATGGCTTATGTTCACACCGATTTTTCAAACAATCACTGGAGCATCAGAGCCTACAAAGACGAAGACGAAGAAAGAAGCTGCTATGAAAAGCTTGATTACATTATCTGCGTTTCCGAAAGCATAAGAGACGCTTTCGTCTCCGTCTATGGTATGAGAGAAAAGACGGTTGTGCTTTATAACATAATTGACGATAAAAAAATCAAAGCACTGGCCCAGGAGGAGCCCTCCGTTCCCGTAAGCACAATGAAAAAGCCTGTTTTTGCGCTTGCAGGCAGCTTCGTTAAGGTAAAGGGCTATGACAGGTTTGTGCGCGTTGCCGCAAAGCTTCGTGATGAGGGCTTTGATTTCTCGGCTCTGATTATGGGCATCGGCTATGAGCGCAAGGGCATTGAGGATTTAATCGCTGAAAACGGACTTAAAGATGTGATTTCACTTTATGAGTATCAGAAAAATCCGTACGCCATTTTCAAAAATGCCGACGCTTTCGTTTGTTCATCTTACGCGGAGGGTTACAGCACCGTTGTGTCCGAAGCGGTTATCCTCGGCAAGCCCGTTATAACCACGCGCTGCTCGGGAATGGCGGAAATTTTCGGAGACAGCGAATGCGGCATAATCTGCGAAAACGATGACGAAGCTCTGTATCTTGCGCTGAAAAAGGTACTTGAAAATCCCGAACTTCTCAGAAAATACGCCGCGGAAGCTGAAAAGCGGTCAGAGTTTTTCAATGTAGAAACCCGAGCCGCCGCGATAAATGAATTCTATGAGAATGTAACAAAATAACAGCCATAAGAAAACTCCCGCGATACGAAATCACGGGAGTTAATTTTATGCGCTAAATTCCGCAGTTTTATTAGTCTTTCTTAGCTTTTCTCTGCTCTTCAAGGATTGCTCTTACCTTGATGGGAAGACCGAAGAGGTTGATGAAGCCTGCGGAATCCTTCTGGTTGTAAACCTCATCCTTGTCGAATGTTGCGAAGTCTTCGCTGTAAAGTGAATAGGGAGATGTAACGCCTGCGTTAATCATGTTGCCCTTGTAGAGCTTGAGCTTAACATCGCCTGTAACATTTTCCTGAGTCTTGTCAACGAAAGCTGAAAGAGCCTCTCTGAGAGGAGTGAACCACTGACCGAAATAAACAACCTCTGCAAACTTCTGAGCAACAAGTGCTTTGTAGTGCTGAGTTTCTCTGTCAAGGCAGATTGTTTCAAGAACTTCGTGAGCCTTGTAGAGGATTGAGCCTGCGGGATTCTCATAAACGCCTCTTGACTTCATGCCAACGAGACGGTTCTCAACGATGTCAGCAAGGCCGATGCCGTTCTTGCCGCCGATGTCGTTAAGGAGTTCGATCATCTCAACGCCGCCCATCTTTTTGCCGTCAACAGCAACGGGAACGCCCTTTTCAAAGCTGATTGTAACATAAGTGGGTTCATCGGGAGCCTGCTCGGGTGAAACAGCCATTTCAAGGAAGCCGGGTTTGTTGTACTGAGGCTCGTTTGCGGGGTCTTCAAGGTCAAGGCCTTCGTGTGAAAGATGCCAGAGGTTCTTGTCCTTTGAATAGTTGGTCTCTCTGTTTATCTTAAGAGGAATGTTTCTTGCCTCTGCATATTCGATTTCTTCTTCACGAGACTTAATGTCCCAGATTCTCCAGGGAGCGATAATCTGCATGTCAGGAGCAAATGCCTTGATAGCAAGCTCGAAACGTACCTGGTCGTTGCCCTTGCCTGTGCAGCCGTGGCAGATAGCGTCAGCGCCCTCAGCCTTTGCGATTTCAACAAGTCTCTTTGCGATGATGGGACGGGCGAACGCTGTGCCGAGAAGGTACTCGCCTTCGTAAACAGCACCTGCTTTGAGTGAGGGGAACACGAAATCGTTTACGAATACATCTTTAAGGTCCTCAATGTAGAGCTTTGATGCGCCTGTTTTAAGAGCTTTTTCTTCAAGTCCGTCAAGCTCTGTGCCCTGACCTACATCGCCTGAAACAGCGATAACCTCGCAGCCCTCATAGTTCTCTTTGAGCCACGGAATAATAATTGATGTATCAAGTCCGCCTGAATATGCAAGAACAACTTTTTTAATATCTTTCATTTTAATCTCCTCCGAATCGGTATTCAATGTTTATGCATTTATTATACACTATAAAGTGTATTTGTCAATAGATTTTTGAATATTTATGCAGTTTCGCGTAAATTCGTTTATTTTGCATAAATATACAAAATAAATAATGTATTTTTGTTAAACCTGCCAGAAACCAACCTTTTTCATAACCTTGCGGAGAGTCTTCTGCGCGGTATATGAAGCCTTTTCCCTGCCGAGCTTAGTACAGTCCTCAAGATATGCCTTGTCGTTTATGAGGCGGAAATATTCATCCTGAATCGGTTTTATGCACTCAATAACCGCTTCCGCAACGGCCACCTTGAAGTCGCCGTAGCCCTTGCCGTCGAAATCCTTTTCAATCTGAGCATAGTCAAGACCTGTGCAGGCGGAGTAAATTGACATAAGGTTGTTTATGCCGTCCTTGCCCTCGCCGTAGTAAACCTTTGCCTCGGAGTCCGTAACCGCCGACTTGAACTTCTTTGCAATCATATCGGGAGTATCAAGCATACTTACGGAAGCCTTGGGGTTTGTGTCTGACTTCGACATTTTCTTTGTGGGATCCTGTAATGACATTACCCTTGCGCCGACCTTGCCGAAGAACGGCTCGGGAACGGTGAATGTGGGTGAATATGCCTGATTGAATCTGTCGGCGATATTTCTCGCAAGCTCAAGATGCTGCTTCTGATCAGCTCCTATCGGAACATAGTCAGCCTGATAAAGCAGAATGTCCGCCGCCATAAGCACGGGATAGTCGAACAGACCTACATTGATATTGTCGGCGTGCTTCAATGATTTCTCTTTGAACTGAGTCATTCTTGACGCTTCGCCGAACTGAGTGTAGCAGTTGAGAATCCACGAAAGCTGTGAATGCTCGGGTACATGGCTCTGAACGAAAACAACATTCTTTTCGGGGTCAAGACCTACCGCAAGAAGCAGGGCATACATTTCCATTGACTGCTTGCGAAGCTTTGCGGGCTCCTGACGAACCGTAATTGCGTGCAGGTCGGCAATCGCATAGTAGCAGTCATAGTCCTCACTCATATACTTCCAGTTTTTGAGCGCACCCAGATAATTGCCTATTGTGGGCACAGATGTGGGCTGAATACAGCTGAGGACGATTGATTTTTTCTCGTTTTCCATATTATACCTCTTTCCTGTCGAGAAAAGTAAAATTATACATTTTTAATTATAACACATAAAATTGCGGTTGTAAACCTCGGTTTTTTATGTTATCATATTCAGCGGTGATTTATATGAAAAATAATTTTGACGCGATTATATTTGACTTTGACGGAACGGTTGCCGACACGGGCAGAGGCGTGTTCCGCTGCATAAAGGAATCAATTAAAAAGAGCGGCCTGCCCGAGCTGAGTGAGGAAAGCCTGCGCACATTCATAGGTCCTCCCCTACACGACAGCTTCATAAGAGAATGCGGCGTTGACTTCGCCCAAGCTGATATTCTTGTAAAGCAGTTCAGAGAGGTTTATTCCGTCAGCGGTGTTTTTGAGTTTGACATCTATAACGGTATTGAGGAGCTTCTGACGCTTCTTAACAAAGAGGGCGTCAAAACGGGAATCGGCAGCTCAAAGCCGCAGGATTTTGTCAAGGTCATACTCGAAAATGTAAATCTTGAAGAAAAGTTTGACGCGATAGTCGGCTCTGACCCGAGGACGGTTGAGAGCAGCAAAACAGAAATCATAAGCAAGTGCATTGAGAATTTCGACATGCCCGAGGACGCGAAAATTCTTATGATAGGCGACCGTATGTTTGACATTGACGGCGCACACAGCGTTGGAATCCCCTGCGCGGCGGTGCTTTTCGGCTACGGAAGCGAGGAAGAATTCAGAGAGCACGAAGCAGAGTATATAGTAAAAGATACTAATGAGCTTAAAAAAATAATTTTTGACGAAAGGGGTTGAGAGTTATGAGCAATAAAAGCACAGAGCTTTTAAACAGCAGCAAAAACTCAGGACGAATCTACTGGCTCGATGTGGCGAGAGTGGTTGCCATAATCTCAATCACGCTTAATCACGCGGTCAACCGTTCGTACCATACTTACTCAAATCAGCTTGAGGAATTTCTGAGTATTCCCATAGCATCGACTGTTTTTAAAACGGTAATTTATATTTTCAGCCGCCTCGGCGTGCCGATTTTTGTTATGATTTCGGGTGCGCTGCTTCTGAAAAAAGATATAAAAACCGAAAAAGATGTTATGGGTTTTTACAGGCACAATCTTCTTCGTCTGTTTATTACATCTGAAATATGGTTCTTTATTTATTTCTGCTATAATACAATCGTGAGATACGGCACCGGAAGAAGCATTGTTAATATTGCAGTTGATTTTGTTTTCAATCAGCTACTTATAAATCAGAATATTTTTACAGGCGCGTGGTATCTGCCGATGATACTCTGCCTTTATCTTCTTGTTCCGTTTGTCGCGATGCTCAAGGACAGGATTTCTTTAAAGACCGCGTCAATTCTTATGGCGGCTGTATTTTATGTTTCCTACGGTATTCCCACGCTGAGCGGTTTAAGCACAATCGTCGGCAAGGGCGAGCTTCACTTCGGACTCGGTGAATACGCTGAAATCTGCTCAATGTATATCGTCCTGCTCATTATCGGCTACTGGCTGAGCAACGGCGGCATGAGCAAACTGAGCAACGGAATTGTAATTACGGGTTTCGTTCTTACATTCCTCGGCAACTGCGCTTTTCAGTTTTATGTTTATTCAATCCCGCAGGATTATAAAATTGACTACCATTTTGCCGGCATTTTCATCTGTGCGGTTTTCCTCTTTGAGCTTATAAGAAGAAAAGGCGAGCTGATGAAATTCGCCCGAAGACCTGTTACATATCTTTCAAGAATTTCATTTGGAATATATCTTCTGCATATTGTAATCATGACAGCTATGGTTAATTTTGCGCCGCTGAATATGGGCAGACCGTTAAAGCTGATTGTCCTCGAGCTTGTATCGTTTATCGGCAGCATAATTATTATCGCTCCGCTGTCAAAAATACCGTTCGTGAGAAAATATGTTTTTATGATTAAATAAAACATAATATTAAAATGGGGCTGTCGCCTTTAGCGCAGACCGAAAAGTAAAAAATAAACTGAAATAAAAAGATGGTTCTGAATTGGTAGATTACCGTTCAAAACCATCTTTTTCGTTAAATTATAAAATTATATAAATAATATTTTACTTTTCTAAGCGTTTTTTCGCCCTCTCGCAGTATCGCATACAGCTTCGGGACGAAGAAAACGCTTTCTGCATCTAAATGCGGCAACCCCTTCTGTTGTTTATACGGTATATTCTAACAATTCGGACTGCTTGCCGTAGGCATTTTCAGCGGCAACCTTTATCGTATATCCTTTTTCGGCTTTTACTTTCTCGGTAACCTTTTCGTAATCATCAATAAGCCAGTAGGTATTGATAACATACGATGAGCTTACTTCGTTTCCGTCTTTGTCAAGAACATAAAATCTGTAAAGGAAAACGGGATTGTTTTTGCTGCCCTCGGCGGCGGGAACGGTGATTTTATACTTGCCCGCGATTTTCTTTACTTTAAGCTCGGCTCCGTCAGGGAAGGTCGGCGCGGAGCAGGCGGCTTCCTGCTTTTCGGGGGTGTATTGTCTGTTCGCCGCGTCGGCAGGATTGTTTACATAATATTCGCAAAGGAGCGCGCCGCCCAAAGCGTCATAACCTCTGAGCCTTACGGTGTTGTTCGCGTCAACCTCAATTATCCACATCTGCGCCATTTTCTTGTAGCCGTCGGGGTGAATTCTGCTTTCGCCGTCAACGGTGAACTCGGCGTAATTCAACGAGCCTGTGCCGATAGCGGTGAATTCGCCCTGCCAGATTGAGCGCGGGTCATTCAGCGGATAATGAGAATGACCTGAAATATGGACAACCTGCGGATATTCCTCAAAAATATCCTTGAAGAAGTCAGTTCCCCAGCCGTCAATTTCTCTGCCGCCGTAAACCGTTTCATAAACGTGCTCATGATGAGTAACGAAAACAGGCTTTGACGGGTCGTCCTTAACAGCTTCGGCGAGCTGTTCTTTAAGCCATTCACGCTGAGCCTCGGTGTATTGCTCGCCCTTTACCTTTGAAGCGGAAAGACCGATAAAATGGAAGCCGTTTATCACCTTGTGGAAGTCCTTTTCCTGCCCCGAAAGCTCCTCAAAGAAATTGAATGTATCGTTCTCGCGGCAGTAGCCGTCGTGGCTGTTTGCCATAACCGTCAGAAGCGCGGTTTCGTCATAATCAATCACGCTGTTGACCGAGGAAAGAAAACCCATGAACTGCGGTTTGTGTCCGCCGTCGGTTAAATCGCCCGCAAAAATCACGGCGTCGAGATTTTTATAATTCTCGTCCTGCGCGGCAATATCATAGCTCATTGAAATGAATTTCTGAATTCTCTGCGTTTTGTTGTCGCCCGCAACGCTCAGATGTGAATCGCTGACAGCGGCAAAGCGGATAACGGGCACGAAGTCCGTCTTATCCTCCGCAGGAGCTTTGGCCGCATTGAACGGAGCAAAAATGCTGAGAATGACAGTTACAAATGAAATCAAAAATTTAAGCATAGCAAACTCTCCTTTGAAAAAACGGACTGCCGAAACAGTCCGCAAAAATTATTTTACAAGCTCGGGATGCGCCTTGAAATATTCGTTCCACTCAGTGCGCTCGTCGTTTTCGCCGTGAACGATATAAGCCTTTTTGGCGTAAGCGGCAAGGAAATGGTCTGAGTAAGCGTCGGAATAGAACTCATCAATGCAGTCAAGACCGTACTGATTTCTGAAATTCACAACCTTGAACTCGCCGATAGCGAAGTCGCCGTCAATTTTACCTGTTTTTGTGTCCATTTCAGTTGCGACAAGTCCGCCGATGCCGAGCTTCTCAACGATAGGCTCAAGAATAAATCTCGGAGTTCCGCTGGCGATAACATCGTCGGGGCGTTTATAGTCGTTGTACCACGGCTTCATGTATTTCTCGATTTCGTCCCAGTAATCGGCAACAACCTTGTCAAGGTCGTCAATATCCTTAAGGAATTTATACTGCCCCTCACGGCTTCTTGTTTTGGTGATGATTTTCATTTTCCACAGCAGGTTATAAAAATGCCAGCTTATCTTGTAATGACGGAAGCCTTTTTTCTTGAACATGAATTCAAAAAAACGATCCTCTGTGTCGCCTGTGAAAATTGTTTCATCAAAATCGTAAACGTTCATTTAAACCTCTCCTTTACATATCGAAGCGTATTATATCATAAACCGCGGCTCTTTTTCAAGGATTTACAGCCATATATTTTCATTTTTCTTCTTAATGCGCATATATATTCATAAGAGGGAGTGAAATTATGGAAAACACCGATGTAAAATGCTCTGAAAAAAAGAAAAAATCGCGCGGCGGCACCGACAGCTTCTGTAAAATAATCGCCGCCCAGTTTTTCGCCTGCGCGTTTATGGTGTGCCTGCTCGCTGTTGTGTGCAGGCTCGGCGGAGCGCAGGACTTACAGCTGCGATACAATCAGATAATGAAAAACGATATGAATATTTCACAGGTTGTCAGCTCCGCAAAAGATGTTGCCGAGTCCGTGATGAAGCCTGTCAGTGAGCCGAAAACCGTTGAAATCGTCAGAGACGCCCCGCTTGAAGAAAATGAAACGGCGGAGGTAAAAACTGCTCCCGCCGAGGAAAAAGCGGAGGAGGATACATACGAAAAGAGCGATGAAAGAACCGTCGCGCAGGTTATGTCTATCTTCCCCGATGCGGACGGCATAACCGCGCCTGCTCACGGGGCGATAACATCGCATTTCGGTCAGCGTACAGACCCGATAAGCGGCATAACGAAGCTGCACTCGGCGGGCGATATTGCCGTCAGTGAGGGCACGAAAGTCTCCGCCGCGTGGGACGGCATTGTAACTTCGGCAGGGACGGACGACACAGCGGGGAATTATGTGTGGATGGTGCACAAAAACGGTTGTGAGACGCTTTACTGCCATTGCTCAAAAATTCTTGTCGCAAAGGGAGATGTTATCAGAGCGGGCGAAACTATCGCGCTTTCGGGCAACACGGGTTACAGCACAGGGCCGCACCTTCATTTCGGCATAAAAAAAGACGGTGAAATGACCGACCCGCTGAAATATCTCGCGGCGAAAGACGGCAGAATATGACCGTAGAGCTCAGAAAAATCAAAATCCGCGTCAGTGTTTATTTTGCCGCGGTTGTAACCTTCGCGCTGATTTTTGTGCCCGACGGCAACGCTCTGCTTTCGCTTTTGTGCTGTATGCTGCACGAAACGGGGCATCTTGCGGCAATCAGGCTTTTCGGAGGAAAAGTCCGTTCAATTTCTTTCGGGGCGTACGGAATGAGAATTGACGCATCGCACAGTCTGAAAATATCACCGCTGAAAGAAGCTGTTATCTCACTCGCAGGACCTGTCGTGAACATAATTCTCCTTTTTATCGGAATTTTAACAAAAAGCAGCGGACTTTTCAGAATAAATCTCTGCCTTTGCGTATTCAATCTGCTTCCCGTAGGCATGACTGACGGACAGAGCGCGCTGAAAAATGCGCTTTCTGTGATTGCGGACAGAGAAAAAGCAAACGCCGCGCTGAAAATAATCAGCACGGCATTTTTAGTTGTGATTTACGCCGTCGGGCTCGCGGTTTTAATTAAGACAAAATATAATTTTTCGCTCCTTGCCGTGGCGGTTTATATGACGGTTATTGATTTTATAAATTAGCCTTGTACCACTCGATTGCTTCTTTGAGGCCGCGTTCGAAGTTATAATCGGGGCTGTAGCCTAAAAGAGTTTTCGCCTTTGTTATGTCGGCGTTGCTGTGCTTTATATCGCCCTTTCTGTCAGGTCCGAAGTTCGGCTCGATATTTTTGCCCAGTGCTTCGGTGAGGGTGTAATAAATATCAATGAGGAACTCTCTGCCGCCATAGGCAACATTGAACGCCTCGCCCGCGCACTCGTGGGGAGCCTTGCACGCCTTGAGGTTGGCTTCGATTACATTCTCAATGTATGTAAAATCGCGGCTCTGCTTACCGTCGCCGTTTATCGTCGGCACTTCGT
Source organism: Acutalibacteraceae bacterium (assembly GCA_045640865.1). Classification (GTDB taxonomy): domain Bacteria; phylum Bacillota; class Clostridia; order Oscillospirales; family Acutalibacteraceae; genus CAG-488. The sequence goes on from JAZUFU010000024.1 coordinate 24,411, forward strand.
CATTCATAAGCTGACGGATAAATTTCGGGATAACCGCCGCATACGCTCCGTCGGGATTCTGACGCCTGCCGAAAACATTGAAATAACGCAGACCGTAGGTGTCAAGCCCGTAAATATCGCTGTACATTCTGCCGTAAAGCTCATCGACAGCCTTTGTGAGCGCGTAGGGGGAAAGGAGTCTGCCCTCTCTGCCCTCTGTCTTGGGGAGGTTCGGCTCATCGCCATAAACGGACGAGGAGCTGGCATAAACGAACTTTTTAACGCCGTTCTGCCTTGCGGCCTCCATCATATTGAGAGTGCCCATAATGTTGTTTTTCTCATAGAAAAGGGGCATTTCTATGCTTCTGGGCACGCTTCCCCACGCCGCCTGATTGAGCACGAAATCAACGCCCTCGGTGGCTTTAAGGCAGGTGTCATAATCTTTTATATCGCCCTTTATGAATGTATAATTCGGATTGTCGAGAAAAATCTCAACATTTTTCATGCTTCCCGTTGAAAGGTCATCAAGGCATCTGACCTTACAGCCCTTATTAAGTATCGCTTCGCACAGGTTGGAGCCGATAAAGCCCGCGCCGCCTGTTACGAGAAAAACGGTGTCCTTGCTGAAATTCACTTCACTGTAGCCCATATAAACTCTCCTTTAAAAAATTAAGCGGCCGACACTGCCGACCGCGCTGTTTTTAATCCACAAGGGAAAGATTTGCTCTTTCGCCTGTTTTCTTTTCGCTGATATTTTCTGACGACTCAACGGGGTCAATCTGACGGCTTTCAAACTGCCTGATTCTCTCAAAGTTGTCTGAAACATCGTCGAGCGACTCAACCACGCTGTTAATCTGCTTTCTGAAATTGGAGATGTACTGCTCAAAATCCGCAAGAGATGACAGCGACGCTGTAAGTGAGGTTTTAGCCTGTTCCGCTTTAAGGATTGTGGTGCTTGAAACCTCGCCCGCCATGTTAACCGCCTGAGTAAAGTAATGATTGGCGAAATTGAGGGACTCAATAGCGATTTTGGAGTCCGCCGCTTTTGCAGGCTCACGGGGAGAAGCAAGCTCAAGCTCAAGCTCGGCTATTCTCTTGTTGAGAATTTTTATCTGTTCCTTATAATCAGCAACAGTTGCCTTCAGCTCATCAATAACGGCGTTAAGCTGTTCTGCTTCTTCGCCGCCCGCCTCAGAAGCTTCAGGTCTGGCAACAAGCTCTTTTTTGAGAAGGTTATTTTCAGCTTTTATTTTGGTGATGTACTCCGTAACAGAATCCGCATCAAGACCGCCGAACACTTTTTTCTTCAGTCCGAAATCGTATGCCATCCTTTCGCCTCCCATTCTCCGATAATAAGCCTTTCTAAACTAGTATTATATTATAGTTTTCCCGTAATGTCAATGATTAGATTTAATTTGATAAAAAATTATTGATTTTTATTCATTTGCACAAAAAGGTACAGTTTATGTTGAAAAATATACCCGTTTCAGCCAATTAAAGCGTTCAGAAATCACTTGTTGAGCAGGATGAACTCCCTGTAGCACCAGATTATTCCGAAAACGATGAGGACGGACAGCGTTACGAGAGCGCACCTGAGCCAGCCTTTTTTAAGCATCAGACCGTCGTCCCGTCTCTCGAGCTTATCCGCAAGGGCATACGCTCCGCAGCCCGCAATGCAGCCCCATGTGTTGTTGATGATATCATCAATCTCCGAGAAGCCGATAGAAAAGACAAACTGCACCGCTTCGATTGTAAGGCTCAGCAGGAATCCCGCCGCGGCAACGATAATATAGCTCTTTTTTGTGTGCTTCATTCCGCACGCCGCAGGGAAAAGCAGACCGAACGGAACGAAAACGAGAATATTATCAATAATCTGCTTGAACACATCAAAGGAATTGTATTCACTTAATGTAAAGCGATATGAAGCAAGCGGCGCAAGATTCAGAAAATCCGTATATCCTTCGCTTCTGCTCGCAAGAGCCGCCCAGAGAAGCACCGCCATATATATAATAAAAACAACTGTCCATATTGCTCTGTTAATCCTCCGCGCGACTATATTATCCCCTGCTCTGACGCCGGAAAACCAGAAAGCACAGAATAAAAGCAAAAGGAACAGAACCTCGGGGAAAACCGAATAACTCAACTGTATTCACCTTTTCGAGGCATCATCTGCCTGCCTTCTTTAAAAATTTTTTAATGACTTTTTCTGAAACAATATTTTTAAGGTAACGGAACTCTTTTGTTCTGAACGAAACAAGCACCGCAAGTCCGTTGAACAAAACAGCATAAGCCGCAACCTTCACCGCAAAGCCGATTGTCCCCTCCAGAGGAATAAACGACACCACGCGATAAGAAGCAAATGAAATAACCGCGACAAGAGCAAAGCAGATGAAATATCTCGCATAATAAATCAAGGGATTGCGCTTGAAGCAGTTTTTATAAATCAGAACGGGGTCAACGATGCCCATTGTCAGAAATCTCGAAATTGAGGTTGCGAAGAACACGCCCGAAAGTCCTATCCATTTACCCATGAGAATTGACAGGACGATATTGATTACCGACGCGGCAACAGGCGCGAACCTGCCCTGAACAAAATAGCCGAGTGTCATTCTGTAAGTATAGGACGGAAACATAACGGCACTGACATAAAAATGAAGCGCAAGAGAAAAAACAACTATCGGCTCCATCTGCCATTCACTGCCGAAAACAATTGAAACGAAGTCGTTTGAAAAGAAATATACGCCCGAGGCGCACAGACCGTAAATCCACACGCAGACGAAAAACATAATGTCAAAAATCTGATTTTTCTTCTCTTTGCTTTCGGAAGCATTCAGATTGCCGACGCTTGCCACAACCGCGTTTGGAAGCGTATCAACCACAGCCGCTATGGCGGAGATTATCATTGTGAAATTCGAGGTCAGACCGACGCTCGCAAGCGCGATTACCTTGGTGATAATCAGATTATCCGTTCCGTTAAGCACGGTGGAGCCCAGCTTATATAAAAACAGGGCGCGGACATTTTTGAATATGCTCTTTCTTTCCTCTTTCGGGATAGGAGCGATTTCCTTATCCCTGATATAAGGGAACATTTTATCAGCCTTCGCCGCCAGAATAACATTGTTGATTACCGTGCAGGCTATCTGTATCAGAAGATACACGATAAAGTTATGGGTAAGAACAAGGAAAACACCCTGGAGGACGAGCTGAAGTATTTTAAAAATATTAGTGTAAGCCGAAACAATATAATTTTTCTGATTGGCTGTGATTATTGCCTGCTTGAATGTGAAAAAATAGGAAATTGCCGTATTGAAAAGATAAAGCACATAAAGGAGAACAAGGCTCTCTTTTATATCGGGAGCTTCGCCCGAGATAAGGTAATTGAGGAACGGAATGAGCAAAAGTCCCGCTCCGAAAACAAACGCGCCGATTATATTATACGCTTTTTTGTAAAGCTTCATCAGCGATTTGATTTTTTCCGTATCTCCTGTAGCGATAGGCTTGTAGAGATTGAAAATAATCGCGTTGCCTATTCCCATTTCGGCAAAGGAAAGCACCGTCAGAATATTTGTAAACAGTCCGCTGACGCTGAGGTAATCGTTACCCAGCGTGTCGATAAACACCCTCCTGAGCACAAAGCCCGCTATGGTATAAGCGGCGTAAAAGCTCAGCGAAACGGCGGCGTTTCTCGCGCTGTTTTTAGTTCTTGAGTCAGACAAGGTTTACGCCCTCCCGCATTCCGCTCTGCGCTGTTCCACTCTTTTCTCTGCCTTATCAAGGTCGGCATCTTCACAGCCGATTGATGAATTGCCGTGGCAAATACGCTTTTCCTCGGGCGGAAGCTGCATATAATTCCTGCCGTAGGTCTGAAGCAGGAACACCTCATATTTTTCGGGAACATCCATTTCTATCCCCTCAAACATAAGCTGCTGAGGCTTGCCGAAAACAGAGCGGCTGTAAGTCGCTTTTTCATAATGATAGTGTGAGCCCCAGTTTGTGATATATTCTTTATTATCACTGCCCGACATTCTGATAATTTTGTTGAAGGCTTTTTCAACAACAGAATACGGCGTAATCGCGGCAACCGCGCCGACGAGCGCTCTCTCGGCTTTGTTATCTATGCTCAGCTCCTCGCCGTTCCTTTTCTGAACCTTGTATCTCTTGACGGCATAGAGGAAGTGAAGCGATTTATCCTGAAAAGCGCGGAGCTTCTTTCTGTTTATATCCGTCGCGTCATAGACAAAAATATCAACTGCAAGCTCGCTCGGAACACCATGCCTGTTTTTATAGCAGAGCTTCGGATATTCCTGATAATAATAAGGTGAATTTTCTCTTGTAACAACGCAGTAATCTTCACCGAGATTTTTTTCAAGGTGATTCACAAGGCGGTCATAGTCCTCCCTCATGATAACCACATCAATATCGTCGTCCCACGGAATAAATCCGCCGTGGCGTATTGAGCCTAAAAGCGTACCCGCAACGGCATAATACTGAACGCCTGCCGCTGTGCACTGCTCCTGAAGCTCAATAAATAAATCCAGCAGAAGAATCTGAGCCTCGTGCTTTGAAAGCTGATTTTCCATATTAACCCTCTTTTGTATCCTTATCTTTCGTTTTGTTGAACGCTTCCATAAAGGCTTCAAATTCCTCATCAACGCCCTCTGTGCTCTCTTTCATAAACACAATTTTAAGCGTGAGGAGTATGAGCCTTATATCGAGCAGAAGCGAAAACTTCTGAACATACATCAAATCAAATAAAAGCTTGTTGTAAGGATTGGAATTATATTTGCCCATGAGCTGAGCGTAGCCTGTAAGTCCTGCCTTGACCTTCATTCTGTAGGGGAATGATTCGATAATATCGGAATACTGGTCAATAAGCACCTTTCTTTCAGGGCGGGGGCCTACAACGGACATATCGCCCTTGAAAATATTGATAAGCTGGGGAAGCTCGTCAATTCTTGTAGCTCTGATAAAAGAGCCGACCTTTGTGATTCGGCTGTCGTTCTTGGAGGCAAGAACAGCCTTGTTGTTCTTTTCCGCATCAACAATCATGCTTCTGAATTTATAAATTTCAAACTCTCTGCCGTCGAGGGTGCAGCGCGCCTGCTTGTAGAAAACAGGGCCGCGATCCTCAAGCTTAATTGCGATTGCCGTTATGAGGAATATCGGGCTTGTGATAACAAGGCAGAAAGCGGAGAACGCAACGTCGAAGATACGCTTTACAACGGGCTGAAGAGTATGTGAGCTTGCGGACTCAACAACAAAGAGAGGGCCGTCAAGGACATTCAGCTCTGACGCGCCGCGCACAAGGACATCGGAAACCTTGGGCACCATAACAACGCTCTTGTCTTTTCTGAAGCACGCCTTGAGCAGGTCATTTCTCATTCCACTGGGTATATAGGCGATAATCGCGCTGTCAACATCGTCGGTCAGTTCCTTTTCCGCTTCTTCAACGCTTTCAACCTTAACCGATTTCACAACCGTAAACTGGTCTTTTCTCTGCTCAAATTTATTTTTGAGACGCTCGGGGTTTTCGTTTGTATAAAAAAGAATACATTTTCTGCCTTCTTTTTTGTTCAGGATAAGCTTGCCCGCAAAAATCCATATTACCGAAACAATAAAGCTTGCTCCGAAAATCAATATGAAAATACGAACCATGAAATTAAGGAAGAAGCCTCGGAACGCAATAATAAGCAGAACAGTCATGGCAACCGCGCTTATTGCGTCCGCGATAAAATGAGAGACAAGCAGCGCATAATGGCTGTTGACGCTTATGCGCAGACCGTCAAGAGCCTTGCAGATCATATAAACGGCAATCATAAAGAATGCCACCATGAAGGCACTGCCTTTGTAAAGATATGCTTTGGGAAGCTCGTGGTTGATGAACTTTTCCCACACCGCAAAGAAAGCCGCTCCCTGCAAAACGACAAACAACCATCTCAGAAGCTTTTCAACCGTATTTTTTTTCATTGCTCCTGACCCTCCGATTCAACATGAGTTTTTGCTTTTCCAGAAGATCTGGAATGTTTTGAATGCTTTGAATGTTTCGAGCTTTTTGAGCTCTTTGAGGATTTCTTCTGCTTTTCGCTCTGACCGTAGCCGTAACCATAGCCGCTGCCATAGCCGTAACCGTAACCGCTGCCGTAACCGTAGCCGTAGCCATAGCCGCTGCCGTAACCGTAGCCATAACCGTAACCGCTGCCGTAGCCGTAACCGTAGCCCTCGCCGTAGCCATAGCCTTTGCCGTAGCCGTAACCCTTGCCGTAGCTCTTACCGTAACCGTATTTCTTGCCGTAGCCGTACTTTTTGCCGTAACCGTAGCGGTGATAGCCGTATTTGCTGTAATAGCCGCTGTTGTATGACTTTCCGCTGCCCGAGAGCTTGCCGCCGATAACACCGTTGAAGATGATTTCATAATTGGTGTTGCACATATTCAGATAGCTGATGGCGGTTCTTATCTTTCTCGTTCTCGCGTAGTCCATTCTGATAACGAACAGAGTTTCGTCCGCAAGGGAGGTCATGACGCCAGCCTCGGCAACAAGTCCGCAGGGAGGCATATCGACAATAATATAGTCGTATTTATCCGAAAGGAATTTAATAATGTCGTTGAGCATATCAACCGAAACGGGCTTTTTAGCATTACCCGCAGGGTAAATTGTCAGATATTTGTCGGACTCGTTGACATACGCGATGCTCTCAAATCTTGAAAAATCGAAGTCAACGTCCGTCATGCCGGGGACAATATCCTCATCGGCAATAAATGTCGCGACCGTGTTTTTCTGGAAGTCGAAATCCACAAGGGCAACATGAAGTCCGTTCATGGAAAGCGTGTATGCGAGGTTAAACGCAACGGTTGTTTTACCCTCGCCTGCCGTCGTGCTTGTCAGAGCGATAATTTTATTCTCGGGCTTGTCGATAATTCGCTTTTTGAGCGTTCTGTAAGCCTCGGCAAAAGCGGGAAGTCTCGGTGAAATAACGAGCGAAACGCGTTTGCCCTTGCTTCTCTTTTTGATATCGACATACGGAATTTCCGCGATAGCGTCCTTGTTGAATTTGAGCTTGATGTCCTTTTTGCTCTTTATCGTTCTTCTCAGAAGAGCGAGCAGCGCAATATACGCAAGCGCAAGGAATCCGCCCATGCCTGCGGCAAGAACAGTTTTTCTGCGCCAGGACATGGCGTTTGAAGGCTCCTCCGCGAGCTTAGGTTTAACATAAATTTCCATTTCCGTGTCGCCGATAACATAGTCCGCAACTCTCGGGTAATTCTTGACAATGGAGTTTACAATATCGTAAGCGTCCTGAGCGGACGGGCTTGAAACCGAAATCTTAAAAATATTTGTGGATTCGACAACCTTTGTGTTTATTACGCCGTTGATATACGGCACGCCGAGGTCGGCCTTGATAACCTCAGTCATCATCTCGCTTTTGAGCACATACTGGAAGGTATTGCCCATCTGAGTTGAAATTGCCGAACCGCCGTAGGTTACGGAATATTCGCTCGCGCCGCCGATGTCCGTACTGCCCGAGTTAAGGGTGTTGACGGCGAAGGACACAGATGATTTATACTCGGGTACGAAATTCTTTTTCGCGATTATAAACTCAGCACCCGCCGCAACTATCGCCGCGACGATTACAAGAGCCCACAGCTTTCTCAGATAGTTGAGAAAGTCCCCGACAAATATCATCAGATTGAATTCAAAAACATCAGCAATCTCGTTTGTTTTATTGTCCTTTGAGGAATATTCACTTTTCTGCTTTTTATCGTCCATTTGAATACCTCTCAGTTTTTATTATTTCCGTAGCCGTAACCGTAACCGTAGCCATAGCCGTAACCGTAGCTTCTGCCGTAGCCGTACTTCTCAGCCAGATTTACATTGTGGTCCTTTGTGATAAAGCCGCCGAGCGTCTTGACATTATTGAGAACACAGCCGAAGAAATCGGAACGCGCCGCCTCAAGAATATCAATCGTTTCGTTGATTTCGGGAATCGCGATTCTGTCCTGAATAACAACGAGAACGGAAAGGTCAACCATATCGGCTATCTGCTCGGTGTCGGCAACCATTGAAACGGGCGGTGTGTCAAGCACGATAACATCGTACTTGTCCTGTGCGTAATCAAGAAGCTCCCTGAGCTTGCCCTTATGGAGAATTTCAGCGGACTGCATATGACCTGTGGGCGATGACGCAACATCAATATTGTCAATCTCGTTGTGCTGAATTATCTCCTGAGCCTCGACCTCACCTTTAAGGAAAGCGTAAAGGCTCTTTTCTTTTTCAAATGTCATTTCGGTGAATATCGACGGAACGGTGGGCTTTCTAAGGTCGGCGTCGATAAGAAGCACCTTGGCGCCCTCTTTTGCAAGCTGAACGGCAACAGACGATGAAATTGTGGATTTACCCTCGTGCTGGTCGTAGCTTGTGAAAAGAACCCTCTTTGCCTGCTTGCCCTTGAGCTTGTAAAGCACCTTGATGGCAAGTCTCTTTATGCTCTCAACAAAGCCGTAGCTGATGTTGGGATTTGAAACAATGAGCTGGTCAGTCCTTGCCGATGCCGAAATCTTGCGCTTTTTCTTTTTGATTGAGTCGTGATAAACAACGCTCAGAAGCTCGCCGTCAATATAGTTTTCAACATCAGATGCCTGCTTGACCGTATCTCTTATAAACGACAGGAAAAGCACAAGAAGCATCATAAGCCCCGCAAGTGCCGCGCCCAGCTTTTTGCCGAAGCCGCTGTCAACCTTCGCGTTGCTCGGGCCTGTGGGCATGAACGGAGGGCTGACGATATTGGTTCTAGTGTTTTCAAAAACGCTGTTGTTGAAAACCTTATCGTAGTTTTCATAAACCGCGACAAGCGTGTCGTAAGCCTTCTGCGGTGTGGAGTCCGTAACGGAAATGGTGATAAGGTTTGTTTCCGCAATATTTTCGGTGCTTATTGTCGCGGTGAATTTCTCGCCTGTAGTCTCCTCAACCTTGAGCCTCAGAATCTCGCTGTCAAAAACATTCTTGAGAACTTCCGCGATTTCTATTGTGTTGACAAGGTCGGCGTAGAAATAGGCATACTGAGTTGTTGTGCTGACGGAAACGGTCATGGAGCTTGTGTAGGCAGGCACATAGATAGCGTCCGAATACACCTTAACGCCCAGCACTCCGATAAGAAACGCCAGCACATACACGAGAGAATTCCTCAGGAAATCCCTCACAAGCGTATATAAATTTATGTTTGATAACTTAAATTCTCTCATAGCTTAATCCTCATAGCAGACTACAAGTCTGGTCATCGACATATTCTTACCGTCCAGAGTCTGGTAATAATATACATTGTAAATTCCCGCGGCAGATGAATCAACCTCAGCGGAGTCAATTTTTATCTTGCTCTTTTTCTTTTGCGCAGGCGGATTCGCAACAGACTTTATCATGTCTTTGTAATCCAGTTTATCGCCGACTTTTTTATACACGAGATATTTGTCAAGCTCAATGCCGTAGCCGTTTTCAAAATAATCGCTCATTATCAGATCTACATCCATTGTGTAGGTGTAGCTTTTGCTGTTGGTGATTTTAAGCGTCAGCGGATATTTGCCGCTGTTTTCTATATCCGCTCCGTTGGCTATGACAACAAGGCGGTCTGTTATGTCGCCGTCAAAGCTGTCTTTAACCTTGATGCAGTCCTCAATGTTTACTCCGCCGCCAGTTCTGAACACCAGATCGTCCGTAAACTCAAACTTAGGGTTTTTATAGTCCGTATAAACAACAGGCACATTTATTTTTGAAACATTGTTGTCATTGTCGCTGACCGCAAAGGTTACGATAACCTTGCCGAAATCCACAAAAGCCGAAGATTTCTCGATAATGACTTTTTTTGAAATATCGCCGTCCTTTTCATCGCTGGCGGTTATGTGCTTCAGCAGCACATCGTCCGTGTCCTTAACAGATACTTCTATCACCTGCGTGTCGCATTTTATTTTCGGCACGGTAGAATCTGTGCTTTTGGTAAAGTGGAAGAAAATATACGCTCCCAGAACAATTATGAATAATATGCTTACAATAACTCTTATAATTCTCATAAAACATCACCGTATATCATTAGTCAATAGGTTCATCGTCAAGTATTCTCTGCGGATTTTCGTTAAACAGCATGTACGCGTACTCGTCGCCGCTGCTGTAGCAGGCGTACTGATATGCCGCGGACATATCCGCCGTGCGCTGATAAGGGCCGTGGCTGTCGCTCGCGACGACATGAGCCATTCTCTCTCTTATCAGCCAGTGGGATATTCCCTCCGCCTCCTCGCCGAAGCGGCCCGTTATGCTGCCCTTGTTGACCTGAAGCAGACAGCCGTGCTGGAGAAACCAGAAAATTTTTGACGGCTCGTCCTGAATGAAATCGTACCTTTCGGGGTGAGCGAGGACAGGCACAATATCGTAATCGTCAAGCTGGGAAAGGACGAATTTCGCGCGCTCAATGTCATCGTCAAGGCTGAACTCAATAAGCAGATACCTTGAATCGTTTATGGTTATCAGCTCGTCATTTTCAATCAGCGGAACGAGGTTGCTCACTCCGTACTGCTCCGCGCCCATATAAAGCTCCACGGGGCAGCGGTTAAGCCTGAGAAAATTCTTAAGCTCTTTGAATTTCCTTTCGACCTCAGCCTTTGTAACAGGTCTCGGATTCTGATAATCGTTAAAATAGTGGGGCGTTGCGACAATCTTCCTTGTGCCCCCTCCCTCGGCTGACTGAGCCATTATCAGCGATTCTGAAAGGGAAAGCGCGCCGTCATCTATCCCGGGTAAAATATGGCAGTGTAAATCTATCAATACCTTTTCTCCTTTCCCAATCAGTTATTTACAACAGTCAGAGACTTGTCCTCTATGCTGTATGTTCTGTCGCAGATTTCAAGGACTCCCGCCCTGTGGGTTGAAACAACAAAGGTTTTGCCTCTCTTGTAATTTGCAAGATTTTTAAGCAGCTCCATTTCTGTTTCTCTGTCAAGCGCGGACGTTCCCTCATCAATGAGGATAACAGGTGCGCGGCTGACAAGTGCTCTGGCAATGCAGAGCCTCTGCTTCTGTCCCTCTGAGAAATTCGTACCGCTTTCCTCCATGACCGTTTCAATGCCGTCTTCAAGCTTTGAAACAAATTCATAAGCGCAGGCGACCTTGAGAGCGTCGATGATTTCATCGTCTGTTGCGTCGCGGTTAAACAGGCGCATATTTTCGGCTATCGTGCCGTAGAAGACCGCGTTGCCCTGCGGAACATACGCAAAAAGCCCTCTTGTGGAGGCGGAAATTTTACATTCTTTTCCGTTGCCGTACTCAATCACGCCGCTTCCGTGCGAAATGCCCGAAATGCCGAGAAGAATTCTGAAAATCGTCGTTTTGCCTGAGCCTGACGGGCCCATAAGCGCAACAACCTCGCCCGGCTTTGCGTCAAAGGTAAGGCAGCTGAACACCTCCTCGGAATCGTCATAAACAAATCTTCCGTCCTTAATGCTTATGCCGACGCCGCTTTTTTCGGCTTCCTTCCGTATTTTTTCAAGGTCAATGCTGTCGTCCTTTTCCTCCTTGGGAAGCTCGACAATATCAATAAGCCTTCTTGTGGCGGTGAGAGTGTTTATCGCGGACGGCACCATGGAAACAAGAGATGAAAACGCGCTTGAAAGATAGCTTGCAAGCTGCATGAACATAGTCATTGTGCCGAATGTAATGAAGCCCGACCACAGGCGGTATATTCCCCAGCCGTAGCAGGAATAAGAGACTATCATGCCCATGACCGACATAAACAGACCTGTCAGAACGGAAAACTTGTTCTGCTGCATTATGACGGAGTAGAAATCCTCCTGTATCATTCTGAATTTCAGATTGAAATCCTCAATAATTCCGAACGCCTTTATTGACTGAACATTGCTGTAGGATTCCTGAATGAATGACATTATTCTGCTGCTTGCCTCTCTGCTCTTTTTGCTGAAAATGCGGATTTTATACATAAGCGATTTTGACAGCAGAACGACAACGGGTGTGCTGACTATTGAAATCAGAGCCATAATCGGGTCGAAATAAAAGATTATCGCAATACAGCAGAGAGCCTGGAAGAATTTTATTATAAAATTCGGTATCCACGCGAGGACGGAATTTGAAATAGTGCCGACATCGCCGCTTATTCTGTTTATCAGATCACCCGTGTGGAACTGCTTGATATATCTCCACTGAACATCAAGAGAAATCTGATATATTTCATACTGTATTTCATTTGTAACTCTGGTGGAATATTTCGTCGAAATTCTCGATGAAATGGCGGAGAACACCGCGCTCGCAAGACCGAATGAAATATAGAGAATGGCAACAATAAGAATTGAAGAATGGTCTTTGCCTGTAACAGTGTCTATAAGGTGCTTTGAAAGCACAGAGCCGCTCATGTTAAACGCCATTGAACACATACCGAGGAATAAATACAGAGCAATTATTTTTCTGTATCTTTTAAGATACGGCAGAAGCCATTTTAATTCCTCAGCAATATCGGAAAGCGAATGTGCTTTCAGAAAATTATTTATAAAGTCTTTCAATCCGCTTTCCTCCTTCTGTTATTTTCTGATGAAAGTTTTTATTTTATATAATCTGTAGCGCAGGGGCGACGGAATATCCATGCACTCCCTCACGCTTTCACAGAAACCGTGAGTCTTTAAAAGTTCAAAAAATTTATCTCTGTTTTCGTGCGGCGAAGCGGGAATTCTCAGATGCGTGTTGTATTTAAGCACGCTTTCTCTGTCCGCTGAAACACAGTCAAGCTCCGCTTTTTCAAGCAGCTTTTTTCCTTTATCGGTGTTTGCGATAACGAGTGAAACTCCTTTGCCGTCATCAAAACCGCCGAAAAATTTATCCGCTCCCCAGAAGTCGCCGAGGGTGATGTCTCCCGTGCGGCGAAGCTCGGCAAACGGGCAAGTTCCGCATGACTGTCTGTGTATCATCACATCGTAAAACGCGGCGAGATACTCGCACTCGGGCACTTCCTTAACGATTTCTCTGCCCGACTCGGTTTTAATCAGAGCCGTTTTCAGATTAGGATTTTTCTTATCGAAATTCTTTTTGTTTCTGAATGTAAACGATGCGATTTTTTCACCGAGCTTTTCTGAAAGCTCGTCAAGGTATTTATCAAAAAGCTCCTGCGGCGGCACGCCGTGGCAGACAATATCGACGGTAATAAGATTGTCATAATCTTTCCCGAGAAAATTTTTAAAGCCTGCAATCTGACACGGAGTTCCCGAAAAGAGAACCTTTGCTCCGCCGTCAAGAAATTCCTTTGCCTTTTTAAATGAATCGCCCGTATTGCTCTGAACATATTTGGATTTCTGAAATTTTGAAATTTCGGAAAAGTCCGTCGCAAAGCTGTGGCATACTTTCAAGTCGTCCGTCATTTCCGCGCCGAAAACCGCATAATTTTCCGAGCAGAATGCTTTTGAAATTTCATAAAACGCTCCGCCCGATGAGCTGCCGTTGACAACTGATTTTTCTTTACTTTTCGCGGCAAAAAAATTCTGCGCCGGCTCATTTTTATTTTCATTGCCAAACGGGCAGACGGAAACGCATCTGCCGCAGCGGACGCATTTATCACCGTCCGTCAAAGGATATAAAAATCCTTCTTCATCTTTTTCCATTTTTATTGCTCCGAGGGCGCACGACTGAGCGCACGCACCGCAGCCCGAGCAATTCTGCTTTAAACTGTTTTCTAAAAAAGACGGCATTCAATCAACCTTCCAGTATTTTTTTATGAAGCGCAATCACATTGTCCGCCCAGCGTTCCACAGAGTATTCTTCTTCAACCTTAATTCGGTTAAACGCCGCGTCCTGCACGCTGATTTCATAATCGGAATTTTTCACAAGAGCTTCGTAAAGCGAGTCGGCGTTTCCGCTTTCAAAAAATGCAACACCTTTGAAATCCTTTGACCAAGATGTGCCCGGAATATCCGAAACAATCGCGTCAAGCCCTGTGTAAAGAGCCTCCATGAGGGACTGCGAAAAGCCCTCGCTTCTGCTTGCGGAAATGAAGCAGTCGCAGTCAAAATAAAACTGCTCAACATCATCACGGGTCTGTTTTAATTCAAGCCACTCGGGAAGAACGGGGTATCTTTCTTTAACATAATTGTCGCACACGCCGTGAGAAACAAGCACAAGTTTCGCTTTTATTTCATCTTTATTCAGCTTTTCCATGGCGTCAAAGGCAATATCAACGCCCTTGACAAATGGCGTGTAGCTGAACATAAGGTATTTTTTAATTTCATTTTTCTGCCGAAGCAGAGTCATGTCAAGCCTCTCAACAGCCGCCGCGTCATAAATTTTTGAAGCGCGGTTACCCCACGAAAGGCGGTTGACGGCGTTATAAACATCATCGGAAATTCCGACGGGATAAGTCCTGAACGCACCGATTACGCGGTATTTGAAAAGATTATAGAGCTTTTTAACCGTGTCTTTGTCGTTGACTCTCATTCTCTCGTGCCAGATTGCGGGCATAAAGGGCTTGGCGAGCTTCACGGTATTGTCCCAGCCCGTGAAATCGGAATAAATGAGGTTGATGTTTTCGTCCTTTACAACTTTTCTGATAAACTTTATATTGTCAAGGGAATAAGGCTTATATTCGAGCAGATAAACCTTGCAGCCCATTGACTCAATTTCGTCAAGCCACGGCACTCTCTGCTCACCCTTCGGGAAGATGAAAACAATCTCGTCGCCGTTCGCGTGCATTTTTTCAACAAGCCTTATAATGCTGTTGATGTAGCCGCCCTTATACATCGCCATGAAGCTTGAAACAAGCAGACATCTTTCCGTCATTTCTGAGCCTCCCTTATTTTTTCGTGAGTAACCCACTGAGGATACAGCTCAAGCACAAAATCCTGCGAGGAATAAATATCGTTGAATATGCCGATTTTCTCTTTCTTTTCTTCTTCTGAAAGCTCGTTTTCAGCGCAGTCAATTTCATCGGCAGAAACGGTTGTAAAAACTCTGCAATCCACATTTTCGGGAACAACACGCCCGATTTTCCGGTGCATCACATGGCCGTATTCTCCGAGCGGTGAATGAGTGAAGCATTTTTCAAAATTTCCGCTTTTCATTTCTTTTTTAATGATTTTCGCCAGCTTGTCCTCACGCTCGTCTCTCGTCTCAAGCAGATGATAATTATATCGCAGACCGTAATGTTTCATCGCTTTTCTGAATTCTCTGATTCTGATAATTGAAAATCCTGTTGTAAGAAGCACAACATACGGCTTCTCGGTTTTCATAACTCTGTTGAAAAACAGCACGTCATCATCGGGGTGCGCGACGAAAAGAATGTTCGTCTCTTTCACGGGAGAAATTTTCTTTTTTATCTCAGAAAAAAACAGATGAAAAGCGCACAGAATTTTGCCGGTTATTTTATAAATTCCATGAATAAAATCTTTCATAAATTCCCTTAAAGCGTGTCAAAAAATTCCTCGATTTTTTCAAGACTTCTTTCCATTGAGAAATCTTTTCCTCTCAGCTCCGCCTGTTTTTTATAGTTCAGCCGAAGTTCCTTGTCGGTGAGCATTTTTTCTATTCCTTCATAAAGAGCGTCGTCGCTGTTTTCGGTGATAATTCCGTATTCGTTGTCGCCGAGCATTTCTTTCATTCCCGAGCAGTCGGTTACAACAGCGGGAACGCCGAGAACCAGCGCTTCGGTTGTCGCCGTGCTGAAGCCCTCCGCAAAGGAAGCGCAGACAAACATATCCGACCTTGCGAGATATTTATAAGGATTCTGACAGAAGCCCATGAAAACGAAATCCTTTTCACAGCCGCTTTCTTTAAGAAGCTGCTTTGCGTTTTCCTCGTCCTCACCGACGCCCATCACGCAGAATCTGTGAGGGATATTTTTTTCGTTAAGTTTTTTATGAATGTCAATCAGTCGGTATATTCCTTTTTCTCTTATGACTTTGCCTATAAAAGATATCACGGGAACACCGTCTTCAAACAGATATTTTTCCTCAACATCTTCCTTTGATTTGAGAATAATTTTATCTGTTTCGTTTACATTGTAAAGCACCTCTGCGCTGTCAAATGCGGGGCAGTGCTTTGAAAAATTATCTTTAAGGCTCTGAGCGACACAGACGATTTTATCGAATGAGGAGTACGCTTCGTCCGCCTCCTGCTTACTTTTAAAGCAGACCTTGTATCCGTTTTCGTCTCTTTCTCTGTGAATCCACACAGCTGTTTTCGCGTCCTTGCAGCCCGAGGCAATTCGCGCGCAGGTGCCCTCAAGGTAAGAGACAACCACATCATATTTTTCCCTGCCGAAAACTCTTTTGTACCAGAACTCAGGGCTCAGCATTCTGAAAACATATTTGTTGCCGTTAAACGATTTTTTGAGGAACGATTTATAGTGGATGTGCGGCGCAAGATTTTTCTTGTGAATTCCCTCGTCAAAAAGCGTTACAACGGTGATGTCGTACTTTTCGGGGTTAAGATTGTTGACCATATTGACGAGAACCTTTTCAGCTCCGCCGCCCATTAAATCGTGAATAAGAAAAGCTAATTTTTTCATAAGTCCTCCATACCGATTGAAATTCCTAAAGTGTCGCTCTGATAGCCCATCTGCCAGATAACAGAAAACTGATACCAGAAGAAGAAGAAATAACCCAGAACAAGACCGACTGTAAGAATTTTGCTTATATCCTTTGAAACAACGCGCTTGAGCAGGAGAGGATATGTAAGCGTGTTGAAAATAAGGTAATACTCCGCAAGCCTGCCGAGAATGTCGCCGCCCGATGCCGCCGCGAAAATTGAAACAGCAAGTGCAAGGGTTGACATATTGGCGCAGTAATTAAGCACAGGGTCGTCAAGCTTGTCGATTCGCTTTTTATAAACCATGCACAGCGCAAACGGAATCGCCGCAACAAGAACTCTGAAAATGTTTATTCCGTCCGAATCAACCAGGTCGTTATAATAATGAGCATAAACACTTTCTGAAATAAACATATCGTTAATGTAGTCGATAAACAGAGACGAGAACGCCGTGGCAAAAATCGTCGCGATGCCCGTTACAATAATCCTCATATTAAGATATTTGCCCCTCGCGAGGAAATACGCAGGGATAATTATAACCGAGGTCTGATGAATAAGGAACGCGATTACGCAGCATATAAGATACTTTACCAGCTTTTTCTGCTCAGCGTATTTCAGCGAATAAAACATTATAGCTATGGCGAGGAACTGACGAGCACCGTTAAAGACATAAGAAATCTCTGTTGAACCGAAGAAAATGAACACGCTCAAGGCAAACATCGGTGAATATCTGCTCTGAACTCTGAGCATCAGAAGAATTGAAACAACTGTAAGAATAACCAGAAAAACATGGGGATTTTTTGTGATGTAAAGCTTTATGAAATTCTGAAAAACATCGTAACCCGGATTTCGGTCTGAAAGTCCGTCAAAAATATTCTGAGGATTCAGCCTTGAGAAGGTATCAATATAGCTGTGGGTATCGCCCAGACCATCACGCAGACCGTAAAAAGTAATAGCAGGAATAAACGCGATTATTGCCGCGATAAAAGCGGCACGCGTTTCTTCACTCTTATTTGATTCAGATTCAAGTGTTTTCTGTGGCTTCTCTGCTGCTTTGGCAAAAAGAGCCGTGAAAATAAACAATAGATAATGAACTACCATAAGTCAGTCTTTCTTTGCTGTCATTTTTTTATAATACAGTATGCCTGCGGGAGCAAGGAGCAGAGTGAGTAACTTTTTCGGTGAATTTTTTATATAGTGCCGCTCGCCTGTGAGCTTGCTGAAAAATACATAGTGAATAACCGATTTCACTCTTATGCTCCATATGCGCGGATAAACAATCTGCTCTTTTTTTGCAGTGAGGAAGCCTCTGGGGCTTTTGAAATACTGCGTTTTTATTGTGCTTGTCGAGCCGTCCTCCTGATAATCCACAAGGCAGACTATTTCATTGAATGTTACAATCGGCATTTTTCTGTCAACAAGCCAGTATTTATAGCTGAGAGGTACAATTTTTTCGCCCTCAAATTCGGGATATTCGCTGACGGAATTTATTATTTCCGTTCGGTAAATAAATTTTTTGTCGCCGAAATCGCCGTATTTTTTTATAAGCTGTTCGCAGGTTGTTACGGTTCCGCTTTCAGGCAGCCTGCCGCCGATTATTTCTTTTTTATTTATGTCAAAATCAAGCGCGAGCAGTCCCGCAGCTTCATTTTTATTTTCAAGTGAATTCCAGAATAAAGCGATTTTTTCAATCGCGTCCCCGGGCATGGAGTCGTCAGAATCTATGCAGGTGCAAAGCTCCGTTTCAACCGCCCTGTATGCGGCGTTATGAGCTGTGTGCATTCCGCCGTTTTCTTTATAATAATACTGAATGTCAATAAGATTGTCGTTCTGCCATTCGCGCACCATGTCCCCTGTTCCGTCGTCTGAGCCGTCGTCAATAATCAGCCAGATAAAGCTCTTATCCGTCTGAGCGCAGAGGCTTTTATAAAGCACGGGCAAAAGGTGCTTTCTGTTGTAGGTAGGAGTAAATACCGTAATCAAAGGCTTGTTCATTTTATATCTCTGAATCTCCTTACAGTGAAATAGGCTTTTCTTAACGCCTTGTCTTTAAGGCTGAGCTTTCTTTTTTTCAGAATCGAAATGTCAAATTTAATAAATTTATCAGAGTTTGATTTCAGAAACTCCTCAAGCTTTTCAAACGCCGCGTCGTTCATTGTGTTGGGGTGATAGCAGAAGGTTGTAAACTCAGCGGGAATGG
The DNA here is from genome assembly GCA_045640865.1 of Acutalibacteraceae bacterium. Taxonomy (GTDB): domain Bacteria; phylum Bacillota; class Clostridia; order Oscillospirales; family Acutalibacteraceae; genus CAG-488. The sequence continues at coordinate 43,146 of JAZUFU010000024.1, forward strand.
AGCGGGTATTGCTTGAAATCATCGGGAGAAAATAAAAATCGTCTTCAAAATAAATGTCCGTTGCTATTGTGTCGCTGATAATTCTGATATCCGTGTTTTCTTTTAAAGCGCGTAGAGTGTTTTTATCGAATGTATGAGACGGGGCGAAAAATATCTGCGGCTTTATTCCGTGAGACAAAAGGATTTCATATCCGTTTCTGATTTTTTCTTTCTGCTCGTCATACGGAAGTCCCGCAAACTCCGAGCCGTCGGTATATGGATTTATTCCGCCGTCCCCGGTGCAGTAAATATGCTCATAGCCGTGGAGGGCGGGAGTCCAGCCCTTGTTTATCCAGCGCTCAAAAATCTGCCACGCACCGTCATTCTTTTCATATAATCTGCAAAAGCCCTTGTCCCTGCACGCGGGGATAATTCCGAAAACGGGGCAGATACCGTAAGCTGACAGCAGCTTTTCCATTCTCTCCCAGTTTTCGATATTCATATATTCAGCCGCATCATCAAGCCTCAGAAGGTACATACCAACGTCTCACTTTAACAAAGAAAAATAAATATCCGTGAGCTTCTCAACGCCCGCGCGGACATCATAGCCCGCATTGTAAATTTCATCATATCTGCTTTTGCGCTGAGGATAATCGCACGAAAGAATTTTATCCGCCCATTCCTCAGCAGATGATTTCAGCGAAACGAACTCAATATTATCTGTAAGTTCGCAATCGTGAGACACCGTATCGCTGACAAAGCAGTGGAGGTCGGCCGCCTGCGCCTCAACAAGCGTTAACGGCATTCCCTCATAAAGCGACGGGAAAACGAACACATCGAACGCGCTCATGTGCTCGTTGACATTCGGCACATTTCCCGTGAAAACAACTCTGTCGGTAATCGACTTTTTCTCCGCGTAATCGAGAAGCTCGCTCTTTTCCATACCCTCGCTGCCGATTTTTTCGCCGACAAGAACAAGGTATGAATCGGGCTTCTTTTTAAGAATTTCTGCGAAGATATCCATTAAAAAAGTCTGATTTTTTATTTTATGATAACGCCCCGCATGACCGATAACGAAGCTGTCGCCGAGGTTATATTTATCGCGGATTTTTTTGCGGCTATCAGAACTGAAAGCAAATCTCTCAGCTTCAATCGCGTTCGGGAAAAGCGTGTATTCATGATTTTTAAAAAGCCAGTTTCCTGCTTCGGCTGAGCAGGCAAGACACAAATCGGCGTTTTTTGTTACATCTCTCTGCATCAGGTTCTTGACAAAAGCCTCAAGACCTGAGCCTGCCGTCATTGTGCTGTGGCTGTGGACAATTGTTTTAACGCCGTATTTTTTTGCAATCGATGTGTAAATTGAAGCGGTTGAGCGGATATGCGAATGAAGGAGCTTATACTCGGGATGAGCCTTAAAAAAATCATTCCACCATTTTTTATACTCAAAATGGTTTTTGCCGTTATAGCGCGGAGCGTAGTAAAGCTTCGCCCCGAGAGACTTCGCCTCGTCGTCAAAATCTCCCTTTCTGCTCAGATGAAGCACAAAGTCAAACTGAATTTTTTCTTTGTCAATATTTCTGAGCATGGACATAACCATGTTTTCAGCTCCGCCTCTGTCAAGGCAGCCCATGACCTGAAGCACCCTTATGGCACTCATACCGTAATTTCCTCCTTATAAGGAATGTTCATTATTTCACAAACAGATTTATTGACCTTAACCGAGTCGTATTTATCCTCGGCAATCTGCCTGCCTGTGTTGCCGAGCTTCACCGCTTCGTCAAAATTCTCAAGCAGGTAAATCATTCTTTCGGCAAGGCTTTCCGCGTCCTTTACGGGAACAAGGAAACCGTTTACGCCGTCCTGTACCGCCGCTCTGCACCCGGGAGCATCTGTTGTAATAACAGGTCTGCCTGTCGCCATGGCTTCAAGGACGGTTTTCGGCGTACCCTCGTGATATGACGGGAGCACAAAAACCATGCACTCGTTAAGCTGAGGCGTAACATCGGCAAGCTCGCCGACATATTCTATTGCTCCGCTTTCAACATATTTTTCGACTTCCTCGGGCTGTATGGCGGAGGGGTTGGTATCGTAAGGACCGACAACTCTGAAAACTGCTTCGGGGTGAGTTTTTTTAACAAGCTCAGCCGCGCGCATATATTCCCTTATGCCCTTGTCGCCTATAAGCCTTGCGATAAACAGGAAAATATCCGTCTTTTTCGTTTCGGAATATCTGAATTTTTCAAGGTTGACACCCGAACCATTGACAGTCTTGACCTTTGAAGCGTCCGATGTAAACTTTTCGTCAAGGAGAAGCTGTCTGTCCTCAGTGTTATGAGTTATAACAGCCTTGCACAGCTTGAAAGCCAGCTTGTATTCCTGCTTGAGCACCGCTTTGACAATGGAATTTTTGAAGCCTGTTCCCCTTATTATTGAGCCGAGCCCCGAAATCAAAGCATACATCTCGTCAATGCCGTTTCTTTTCGCGGCGATACTGCCATAGACAACGCTTTTTGAATGATAGGCAAATATTTTATCGGGCTTTTCCTCGCCGATTACTTTTTCGAGAGATTTCAATGTTTTGAAATCGTCTAAGGGATTCATTCCGTTTCTCTGAACATAAATCTGACGGTATCTGACACCGATTTCGTTATATGTTTCGTTCCATTCATCTTCAGGCGCGTCGCCGACAGCAACAACCTCATTCCCCTGCCGCAGGAACTCGCACATCATATCTTTTCTGTAAAAAAACATGGTGCTTGTCTTGCAGGATATAACCATTATTTTCACAAAGATTCCCCTTTGACTGCCTTATTTTATTCTTTCAACAATTTCGGTTGATGAAATTCCGGGTGTGTGCGGAATAAAAACAACATCAACGCCTTTTTCTTTCAGCTTTTCTTCGCACTCGTTGTAGTAGCCTGAGCCTTTCCAGTCGTCGCCGTGGAAAATAGCGTCGAACTTCAGCTCGTCCCACGCAACTGTTTTGTCCATAGTTGTCTGCGGAACAACCTTATCCACAAATCTGATTGCCTCAACGATTCTTTTCCTCTGCTCATACGGAATAACAGGGGTTTTGTGCTTATATTCGCGTACAACATCATCTGTGCTGACGCCGACAATAAGAAATTCGCACTGCTCTTTCGCTTTTTCAATTATGTTAAGATGCCCCACATGGAACATATCAAAAACGCCCGTTGTGTAGCCGATTTTATATTTTTTCATATTACAATCTCCAGTAATTATAGCCTGCCTGCTCATACTCTTTTCTGCAAAGAAGACCTTTGACATCGAGCAGAACCTTTTGGTCGTTGGCGGCAGACTTGAACATTCCGTCAAAATCTTTCATCGTGAGGTTTTTGAGCTCCTCGTGAGCAACGGCAAGGATAATCGCGTCCATATCCTTAATTTCACTTATATCGACAAAATCCACGCCGTATTCTCTCTTTGCCCCGGCGGCGTCAGCAACGGGGTCGGCAATAACAGGGGTTATGCCGTACTCGCGAAGCTCATTGTAAATGTCAATAACTCTCGTATTTCGCGTGTCGGGGCAGTTCTCCTTAAAAGTAAAGCCAAGGAGGGCAACCCTTGCGCCCTTGACAAAGCAATCGGATTTTATGAGATTCTTTACAAGGTTTTCCGCAACATATTTTCCCATTCCGTCGTTGATTCGCCTGCCCGCGAGAATAACCTGACTTGTGTAGCCGATTTTCTCCGCCTTATAGGTGAGATAATACGGGTCAACACCTATGCAGTGTCCGCCGACAAGACCCGGAGCAAATTTAAGGAAGTTCCACTTTGTTCCCGCGGCTTCAAGGACGGCCTTGGTGTCAATGTTCATCTTGTTGAATATGATAGAAAGCTCGTTCATAAAGGCGATGTTTATATCACGCTGGCTGTTTTCGATAACCTTTGCCGCCTCAGCAACCTTGATTGATTCCGCGCGGTGAACGCCCGCCTTGACAACAAGGGAATAAACCTTAGCGACTGTATCAAGCGTTTCATCATCCATGCCCGAAACGATTTTTGTTATTGTTTCAAGGCGGTGAACCTTGTCGCCGGGGTTGATTCTTTCGGGAGAATAACCGATTTTAAAATCAACGCCGCATTTAAGCCCCGATTCCTTTTCAAGAATAGGAACGCAGATTTCCTCGGTAACACCGGGATAAACCGTGCTTTCAAAAACGACCACGCTGCCCTTTGTGAGATTCTGACCGAGGATTCTGCTTGCGCCCTCAACAGGGGTAAGGTCGGGCGAATGGTCGTCATTAACAGGCGTGGGAACGGCAACAATGTGGAACTTTGCCTCTCTGAGCCTTGACGGATCGTCCGTGAAATCCACGCTGCACTCGCTGATTGCCTTGTCGCCAACCTCTTTTGTGGGGTCAATTCCGCTTTTATAAAGCTCTATTTTATTTGAATTAAGGTCAAATCCGATAACATTCAGAACCTTTGAAAATGCCACCGCAATAGGCATACCGACATAGCCGAGACCTACAAGTGAGAGCTTTTCCTCACCGCTGAGAAGCTTTTCATACAAGCCCATAACCAATCCTTCCTTCCGGAAAATAACAAAATTGCAATTATAATCCATTATTCAATTATCCGATTGTAATATATCATAAATCGATAAAATTATTTTTCTATTTTAGAATTATCATCTTTTCTTTTTTTGCCATAAGCATATATCAGACAAAGAAACACCGCAGGAACAGATGCGCCTGTTCTGCGGTGTTTAAAAGGAACGAGACCGTCCCCGTGAGGGAACGGCCTCTTTAAAAATTAGAACTTAGCCATTGATGATTACAGGATTAACCTGATCGAAGGATTTACCTGAGCTGACAACTTCCTGGATTGCAACTGCGTCAGTTGACAGAACGTTACGCATACCGTCAACGTTTGCTGCTCTCTGCTGGATTGATGTTAA
>JAZUFU010000025.1:0-7545 GCA_045640865.1 Acutalibacteraceae bacterium
AGAACACCCCCACGGGTTTCCGCGGGGGTGTCGCTTTACATATATCCTTATTTCCTTCTTGCGTGGTATTTGATTACGACCTCGGCGTCTGAGTTGAAGCTGCTGCTCTTTTTGAACGACTTTTTGCCGTCAATCGTTACGCTGTCAACCATGCCCTCTCTTATAACAAGTCCCATAAGCGTAACATCCTTAATCGGGTACATCTTGATATTCGTGAAGCCCGCGTCCTCAAAGCTCTTTTTCAAATCGTTGTTCGTCAGCTTTCTGCCGTCATATTTCTTAACAATATCGTCCGACGCAATCGGCGGCTTTGACTTGCTGACCGCCGCTTTCTGCCCGGGGATAATCTCAAACTGATTCTCGTCAATGAAGCAAAGCAAAAGATTTTTGATAACCGAAACCGCGTTGGAATCTGCAAGCTCAAGGAGCTGGTCGGTTGTTGACTGATAATAAACATCCTTCTGCGCGTATTCAAGTGCCGTGCCCGTGTCCTCGGGATTCAGATGATTGAGAAGTCCGTTTTCCTTGTCATAAAATACGAAGCTCGACGGGTCGATTATCGGTCTGTCAATGATTTTTGCCGCAGGGAGCTGAATGATAAACTTGCCGTCAGCCTCCTTGACGGTGATTTCTTTTACATCAATGCCTGCATAGGCGGTCGCCTCGTAAAACATCGAGAACGATTTGCCCGTGAGCAGTCCCCAGCCAGAGGAGTAGTCAACCATGCAGCCGTATGTGATTTTCGCGGTCTGCAGGGAGCTTATCTTTTCTATCTTTTCGGAAATGTAGTCAACATCAATTTTCGTCTCAGCCTTTGCCGCGATTTCTTCAATCACGGTCGGCTCGTCCTTGGGCATGAGCATGAGCGCGATTTTGGCTCTGTTGAAATAAATGCCTAAGCCTGCCGAAAGAAGAAGCGCAACGACAACAGCAAGTGAAATAAGTGCTTTTTTCATATATTTACAATCCTTTCCTCCATAAACTTCCGTTAAAATAATACTCAAATTTTGTCGGTTTGTCAAGGCAGAGAACCCCGAAACGGAAAATTCTGTTGAAAATAAGAGCGGTAAATGATATACTTGACAGTAGGGCAGGGGCTTGCCCCTGCCGAAAAAGCATTCGATTTGAAAAGATTATCTTGCAGGAGGGATTTTATGAATATTCTTGAATCAATTATGGACGCGCTGAAATTTGCCTACCGTCAGAAAGCGGCTGTCTATAGAGTCGGCGAGGTGCTGACCTCGATTTTTGCGGGCGGCTTCCACCCGAAAAGGATAATCGCTTTCATTATCGCTTTTTTTGAGATGTTTGTCGGCATAGCTGACCGCGGACTTACTCCGCTCGGGCAGGAGCTGAATCTTGACGGCTACAGCCTTGTGATGTTTGACGACTTTGACGGCGACAGCCTCAACACGGATTTGTGGTATTACCGCGGCATCGGCACAAGGCGCGCAGGCTATACATGGTCCGACCAGGTCAGGGTGGAGGACGGCAACCTCATCATTACCGCAGAGTATCTCGAGGACGGACGCTTCGGCGCAGGCTGGTACGCAGGCAAAATCGGCACAGTGAAGAAATACAACAAGGGATATTTTGAGATTCGCTGCAAATGCAACGACGGCGGCGAAATCTGGAGCGCGTTCTGGACGATGCCCGAGGATGGAATCGACCCGTATAATCACTACACCTCACAGGGCGGCGTCGGCGGCGCGGAAATGGACATTTTTGAAGCTCCGTTCGCAACGGAATTCGGCGGTCTTCGCAATTCTGTTTCGCAGACGATTCACTGCAACGGCGTCGATGATGATATTGAGAATATCGACTCGCGCTGTCTCGGCTTCTTCAAGGGCAAAAATATCTATGACGAGTACAACACCTACGGCCTTGAGTGGACGGAGGACGAGTACATTTTCTACATCAACGGCGTTGAAACGGCGAGAACCACGTATGAAAACGGCACCTGCGATGTGAATGAGGAAGTCATCGTTTCGCTCGAGCTTCCCGACGAAATCACCTTTGACCACGATTACTCAACGCAGTTTATAGTTGATTATGTGAAAATCTGGCAGAAATAAATTAAAGAGCTGTCGCATTTGCGGCAGCTCCGATTTTTTAATACACGTTATTTATAACTTTTCCGTCGATGAACGATTTGAGATTTTCATAGACAATGTCAATGAGTTTGACTCTCGTCTCAAAGCCTGCCCACGCGATATGCGGCGTGATGAAGCAGTTTTCGCAATCGAGCAGGGGGTTATCCGCTTTCGGCGGCTCGGTTGAAAGTACATCAACGCCCGCGGCGTAAAGTCTGCCCGATTTCAGCGCGTCGGCAAGAGCTTTTTCGTCAATCGCCGCGCCGCGCGAGGTGTTGATAAGCACCGCGCTTTTCTTCATTTTGCCGATGAATTCCTCATTCACCATGCCCTTGGTTTCGGGCGTCAGCGGGCAGTGAAGCGAAACAATATTGGAGCTTTCGAGCAGCTCGTCAAGCGAAACAAAACGGAAATTCTCAATCTCGGGCTGGGGCTTGGCTCTGGGTACATAGCAGAGAATGTTCATGCCGTAAGCCTCGGCGAGCTTCGCAACGGCTGAGCCGATTTTGCCGAAGCCGATGATGCCGATAGTTTTATTTTCAAGGCAGATAAGCGGAGTTTTGCAGAAGCTGAAATCTCTCGATTTCGTCCATTCGCCCGCGTGAACAGCCGCGGAGTGAACGCCTATCTGATTGTAAATCTCCGTAATCAGCGCGAATGTAAGCTGAGCCACCGCCGCCGTCGAGTAGGTCGGCACGTTGCAGACGGGAATGTTCTTCTCTTTAGTGCACTCAACATCAACAATGTTGAAGCCCGTGGCGAGCACGCCGATATATTTAAGGTTTTTCGCGCCCTCAATGGCTTCTCTCGTGATGACGGTTTTGTTTGTGATAACCGCGTCGGCGTCCGCCATTCTTTCGGCGGTCTGCTCGGGGGCAGTGTAGTCATAAGCCGTGAAATCACCGAGAGCCTCGAATTTATCCCACGAAAGGTCGCCCGGGTTTGATGTGTATGCGTCAAGAATTACAATTTTCATATAAAACACCTCTTTCGGATATTCTACCATTAAACGGCGCATTTTTCAACACAGGATTTTTAATGTTTTTTATTCTTTTTATTGCAAAAAAGCGGCGGATATGGTAATCTTTATTTAAGCGTGTGAAGTTAATTGATTTATGCGTTTTATCAAAAAATGTAGGGGCGACCATTGGTCGCCCGCAGGATTTCGCAGTTTTACGGTGAGAATTGCCTCCCTCTTTGAGGGAGGGGGACCGCCGGACGGCGGTGGAAGGAGTAGAAACTCCCTCAGTCAGCTTCGCTGCCAGCTCCCTCGGGGAGGGAGCCATTTCTCGAAAACAGCAAAATTTGCACAATTTTCTGACAACGCGCGAATATGAAAGGGGCATTTAAAATGGCAGAGATTTCAAAAAGACCTTACAAGGAGTATTCTGTTTATCAGATCTGGCCGAGGAGCTTCTGCGACGGCAACGGCGACGGCATAGGCGACCTTATCGGCGTTTACACAAAGCTCGACTACATAAAAAGTCTCGGTGTTGATGTTATCTGGTTTTCACCGCTTTATCCCTCACCCAATGCGGACTACGGCTATGACATCGCCGATTACAAAGACATAAATCCCGAATACGGCTCGCTTGACGATTTCAAAAAGGTGCTTGACGGCGCGCACGAGCGCGGAATGAAAGTGCTTATGGATCTGGTTGTAAACCATACCTCCGACGAGCATTACTGGTTCAAAGAGAGCCTTAAGGGTAAGGACAATCCCTACCACGAATATTATCACTGGCACGAGGGCAAGAACAAGGACGGCAAAACGCCTCCCAACAACTGGCTTTCAACTTTCGAGGGCGGTGCGTGGGAATACAACGAGAACCTCAACGAGTGGTATCTCCATGTTTTCGCAAAGAAACAGCCCGACCTCAATATGGACAACCCGAAGGTTCGTGAGGAAGTCAAGAGCATTATGCGCTTCTGGCTCGACATGGGCGTTGACGGCTTCCGCGAGGACGTTATCACATTTATCTCCAAGCCTGCCGACCTTCCCGACGGCTTCCCGCTTCCTGCGGCAACAGGCGTTGAGCATTACAAAAACGGTCCTCATGTTCACGAATACCTCAAGGAGTTCAAGGACGAGGTTCTGAGCAAATATGACTGCTTCACCGTCGGCGAAAGCCCGATGATGACAATGAAAAACGCCCTGCCCTACATCACCGAGGGCGAAAATCAGGTGCTCGACATGATGTTCCACTTCCAGCATCAGGAGGCGGACTGCTTCATGACTGAGTGGGTGCACACTCCCTTTAACATCTACAAGCTCAAAAAGGCATTCTCAACATGGCAGGAGGCTCTTTACGGCAAGGCATGGAATTCGCTTTACCTCGAAAACCACGACCACGCAAGAGTTATCAACCGCTACGGCAGTCTCAAATACAGAAAAGAGAGCGGCAAAATGCTTGCCACAATGTGCTATCTTCAGAGCGGTACTCCGTTTATCTATCAGGGACAGGAAATCGGCATGACCAACCCCACGGTTGACTCGATTGACAAATACAAGGACGTTCTCACATTCAACAATGTTAAAATCGCGAAGAAGCTTCATCTGAGCGACAAGCTTTTCTTAAAGCTCGCCAATATCGCAAGCCGTGAAAATTCAAGAACTCCGATGCAGTGGAGCGACGAGGAATACGCAGGCTTCTCAACAGCCGAGCCGTGGTTCGTGCTCAACGACAACTACAAAAAGATAAATGTCAAGGAATCCGAGGAAGATCCCGATTCAATCCTCAATTATTACAGAAAGCTCTTAAAGCTCCGCAAGGAAAACGAGATTTTCATTTACGGCGACTACAAGGAGCACTGCAAGGCGTCGAACAAGCTGTTTGTTTATGAGCGCAATTACGAGGGCAGACGCGCGCTTATCATCTGCTCTTTCTCAGAAAAAGGCGCGAAATTCAAAGCTCCCGAGGGATTTGACCTTTCAAAGGGCGAGCTTGTGCTCAACAACTATCAGATAAACAAAATCACCGACAACGGCTTTGTTACAAGACCTTATGAGGCAAGAGTTTACCTTTTTTAAAGGAGGAATAATATGATTATAGCAAATCACGCCCATGTTTTCCCTAAGGAAATCAAGGAATCGGGCACAATCGACGAGCTGAAAAAGCTCCTTGACGAGTGCGGAATCGACAAATGCGTATGCTTCGCTCCGTTTCCCGAAAGATTTGAGGAGGAGGGCTTCCCCGACACTCCGAACAACTGGCTTGCAAAGCAGCTCAAAGGTCAGCCCGATCTTTACGGCTTCGGTACGATTGACTTCAAAGCCGAAAATCTCCGCGACGAGGTTGACAAAATCGCCGATTTAGGCTTCAAGGGCATAAAGCTTCATCCGCCTTATCAGGAATTTGACATTGACGGCGAGGACGCTTTCAAGGTATATGAAAGAGCCGAGGAGCTCGGACTTTTCGTTTCGTTCCATTGCGGAATGCATTGGCACCGCCTCAAAGGCGTGAGACCGATTCTTTACGATGAAGTCGGCTGGTTCTTCAAAAATCTCCGCTTCAGCCTTGAGCATATCGGCGGCTACCACTTCTTCAACGAGTCTTTGGCTGTGCTTTGCAACAACTCCCGTGAGGGTATTCAGCCCAGAGCTTTCGCAGGCTGGACATCAATCAGCGACATTGACGGCATGAGCACATGGACGCTTACAAACGAGCAGCTCGAAACTGTTGTCAAGCAGATTGGCGAGGAAAGAAACATTTTCGGTCTCGACTTCCCGTACAAGGACGCGAGATACACGAAATATGAGATTGAGAGATTCAAGTCGCTTAATATCTCCGACACCGCAAAGGAAAATATCCTCGGCGGCACACTTAAAAAGGTGCTTGGGATATAATTGAAAACGCGGCAGGGTTTTGCACCTGCCGCTTTTTATATTCGGGGCAACACGATTGGAATTTTATGATTGGGAGGTCGATGCGCAGATTTGGCAATATTTTTTCTCACGGTATATGCTATGCTTTCGGATTTCGTGTGTAGGGCAGGGGCTTGCCCCTGCCGTTTTCAATTCTGCACAATCTTCCGTCTTCGCCAGTAGGTACGATTATCAATCGCCCGCTTTCTCGGGGCTTAGCCCCGAGAAAAAATAAGGCTTTTTTATCGGCTCCCTTGTGCAAAGGGAGCTGTCGAGCGTATGCGAGACTGAGGGATTGTCTGTTCCGATTTACATACAATTTTCCGTCTTCATTGGTAGGTGCGATTATCACTCATCTTCTTTAAAAACCACCCTCTGCTCCGTGGTCATAATCTCGTCCTTTGTCAGCTTGTAATATTTAATCAGCGGATGAAGCCCCTCGCTCTCCCTGCCGACAGTTTCAGCGTAGATAATATCCCCGTCGCGGTAAATTCCCTTTTCATCTTTGACAATTTTGCCGTCCGTTTCGGCATAGAGCAGAGCTTTATTTTCGCTTATGTATCTAAGCCCCTCGGCAAGGCGCATTGTGCAGCACTGCATCGCCTCAAAGCCGCTTATTTTCAGAATATCGCGAGTTTCGCAGACGATTTTTGAAGTACCCGCGCCGCCGTTGCAACGCTGAATCGTGGCAAATCCGTTGTGGAAAATTCTTGCCGCGTATGTGCGGTACTGTTTTTCGCCCGTTATCTTGTAAACCTCAGTGGCGAGCATCAGCGAATCCACAACCGCGCACGGCTCAGTCCATGTGTCGGGGCGTCCCCACCAGTTGTAGTTTTCGTAGGTGTAGGTCATGCCGTAATTCACATAAATTTCAAAAATGCTTTTCGCGTGCTCAAGGTATTTTTCGTCCTTTGTGATGCCGAAAAGCCGCACCATGCCCCTCGCGGCGGTGAGCGTGCAGTGTGTCTGCGCCTTGATTTCGCGCTTGTCAATCTTCATGAACGCTTCGACCATTTCGTCAAGGAGCGTTTTTATTTTTGCGTTTCGTGTGATTTTATAAACATGAGAAAGCCCGTCAATGCTCATGAACGCACAGCAGGTGTCGGTCGAAAGCAGCCAGCCGTCAGCGTTTTCCGTTGTGTGTCCGTCAACGCCGCCGTCGTTTTCGTCAGAGCGCAGAATCGGATAATCGCTGATTTTCCCCGTCAGCGGAAGATAGAGATTTTCGACAATGCTGTTTATTATCGTGAGAATTTCCGCTTTGCCGTATTTTTCATAGTATTCGCAAAGTCCGCGCAGGAGCCAGCTGTGCCCCGAGAGCTGCTGCTCAAAAAATTCGTCGGTAATTCTGCCGAGATAGCCTTTTTCGTTGAGCATTTCGGGGAGTTTTTTTATCATCAGCTCCATGCATGGGATTTTCTCCGTGCCCGCGTTGACAAGGCTGACAAAAGCAAGCAGCGCTCTCCCCTCTTTGTCGCCCGGCCATTTTGCGTCAACGGGAGCGAATACATGGTCAATATCGTAAAATTCCTCGCTCATTCGCCTGTGATTGAGCCGTATTCTTTCGCTCAGCTCCTCATTTGCTAT
>JAZUFU010000026.1:0-35104 GCA_045640865.1 Acutalibacteraceae bacterium
ATGGTCTCAGGACGATTAGCAGATGAAAACCGTACAGGAATGGCTCGGACACAGCGACATCGGAACTACAGCAAATATTTACTCGCACCTTGATTTTCAGTCAAAGGTTTCTGCGGCGGCAACAATGCAGAATGCTCTTCCAATACCCGAAAACTTTGAGCCGGAGAAGTGGTAATCTGAACTTTGCGGATTGTATTTTCTTGCATCTTCTTGCAAATGTGCCTTGAGCATTCTTGCAGACGGCAGGGAAAAAGGTCTGAAGTCCTTGATACACAAGGCTTTCAGACAATCAGCATTCTCACATTTATTAAATTTTCATTCTTGCATTTTTCCAAATCAACTGATTTTTCGGTAAAACTTCAAGTTCAGATTCATTAAAAATCAAGTGTTTCTTTAGCGAAAATGACAACAAAAAAGGCTGAAACATTCAAGAAATGAACATTTCAGCCGATTTTTGGCGGAGAGTTAGGGATAAATCCTTTGCTGTGCAAAGTCTTTCATCTTCGGCGACCGCTGCTTTGCAGCAGTACCCGCCTCAGACTTCGCGGCTGAAAACAGTTCGCAGAACTGTTTTCTTAACGCCGCTCACCCCCTCGGGGTTCGAATCCCAATTATATGAAAAAACCGACCATCGCAAAAGCGATAATCGGTTTTTTGGCGGAGAGTTAGGGATTCGAACCCTAGGTTCTTGCGAACACAGCATTTCGAGTGCTGCACCTTCGACCACTCGGACAACTCTCCGTGTATCAGATTGTGAGTGATATTGTATCAAAATTTTTCGGATTTGTCAACAATTTCACTCACAGTCTTTTATTTATTTAACAATTTTTTTGAAAGATAAACGAAAATGCTGTCCTCAATCGGGTTCGGGTCCTTTGTTTCAAGCGGCTTCAGCGACTCGTCATCTTCGCTGTCATAGAGGAACTGCGGATACTTCTCATTTTCATAAACCGACGCCGACTCGCTCTCATTGATTATCCACTCAACCATGTCGTCGTAATCGTCGTTATACCATGTGTGAACCATGCCCTTGACAAACCATGTGTTGTCGGGGAAAGCGCAGGTAGAAGCATCAATCTGACCGTCGGGCGAAAGGTGATTATGACCGTCAGCCTTTGCCTGAACATAGCCGCTGCCCAAGGTTGAGCCCAGCTCGGAGCAGGTCGCGCCGATTGAAGTGAATTTTGTATCAACAAGGAAGTCGCACTGATAAGTGTCGTTCGGGATTATCGGCACACCGTAAAGTCCGTAATTGGAAATTACCGCAACCTTGATGCCCTTTGACTGCATATCCTTGAGCATCGGAACGATATTTCCGCGGACATTCTTCTGATAATTGTCAATTTTTTCAATGAGCTTGGCGTTCTTCGTGCTGTCGAGCATTGCAGCCTTTGCCGCCTCGTAATATTCATCGGGGACGAAACTCCAGAGCCCGGGGATATTGCCGAAAAGACCGCACAGGCACTCGTCATAGACATAATCGAGCTCATCGTTTACAAAGCCGTTGAGGAACCTTGCGAGAAGCGCAACGGGGATTCTGCCTGCGGTGTTGATAAGTCCTCTGAGAAGCACTCTGTCAGCCGTGCTGCCGAGCAGGAAGCCGTTTATGTAGCCGAGAACGGAATCGGTGTCAATGCTGAGACTTCTTGTGAAAAGCTCGCCCATAAGGGTTATGCCCTCCATGGCGGAGGAACGCAGAACCACGGACTGAATATCATCACAGCCGTATTTGTATATGTATGACATTGTAACCGCGCCGCCCATGCTTTCGGGCACAAGCGCAACCTTTTCGCTGCCTGTCTCTTCCTTGACCTGCTGAATGTACTCGTTGAGCTTATCGGCCGTTTCGAGCATATCATAACGCCAGTCATAGCGGAAGATTAAATTGTCAGGTCCGCGTTCAAGCGAAATATTGTCATAAGCGGGCTCGCCGTCGTCGGTGAAGCGGAGCGGCTCAAGCACGTCTGTTGCCGCGCTGACAAGAGCTTTTGCGAAAACCTCGGATTTGCCCGTGATGAGATAAACAACAAGCGGAAGAATAATCTTGCCGATTGCGGGCATGAGCAAATCGGTTGACGGCATGAAAATCGAAACTTCGTTTTCCGTGTCCTTGTCTTTAATAAGATTTGTTCTGCCAAAGCCATAGACCTCGATAATGGGCACATCGGTTTTGTCCGCCTCGGCGAACGCGACAGTACCCATGAGGAAAACCATAACCACGCAGAGAATAATGCTGATAATTTTTTTCATAAGAAACACCTCGTTTTTGATTATAGCATACGCCGCATTTTTTGGCAATAATATTCCGTATTCTTTTATTGATTTTCGCGGCATAAATATTTATCGGGTGAATTTTATGAACAACGCGAAACGGCTTTTATTCAATACGCTTCTTCTGACCGCCTCGGCGTTTGTGATGCGGACGGTGCTTGTGAGCTTCAATATATATCTGAGCAACAGAATCGGCGCGGAGGGCATCGGGCTTTTTCAGCTGATAAGCTCCGTCTATTCAATGGCGATAACTTTTTCCGTCGCGGGAATACGCCTTGCCTCGATGCGAATGGTTGCGGATTCACTCGCTTTAGGTTACTCAAATCAGCGGCAGATTATGAAACGCGGGATTTTTTACGCTGTAATGTGCGGCTGTATCACAGGCGCGGTGCTTTTGTTTTTCGTAGAACCCGTGAGTGTGAAATGGATAGGCACCTCCGACGCGGTGAAATCGCTGAAAATTCTCTGCGTGAGCCTGCCGTTTGTGTCTGCCTCCGCCGCGCTGAACGGATATTTCACCTCCGAGAGCAAAATCCTCCGTTATACCTTCGTTCAGCTTTTTGAGCAGGCGGTGAAAATTTCTGTTTCGGTGTTTATGCTCGGTAAATGCACTCAGAGCGTTGAAAGCTCCTGCGCGGCGATTGTAACGGGCGTGAGCGTCGGTGAAATTTTCTCGCTCTGTTGCTCTTACATAATCTACCGATTCACCTCAAAAAGTGAAAAAGAACGCCGCACGGACGGCATTTTCGGCGGAATTCTGCGCATAGCTCTGCCCGACGCTTTCGGCTCTGAGATGCGCTCGATTCTCTCCACGGCGGAGCACATGCTCATTCCCAGAGGACTGAAAAAATCGGGCAGCTCAGCCGACGGGGCGATTGCGACCTACGGCGTGATACACGGAATGTCCCTGCCGATTGTGCTGTATCCGTCCGCTCTGCTCAGCTCCCTGTCGGGGCTGCTTGTGCCCGAAATTTCCGCTCACCATATTTCGGGGAACAGAACACGGATAAACTACATGATTCACCGCGTTATGCACCTTACGCTGCTCTTTTCAATCGGCACAGCGGGAATAATGTATTTCTTTGCTGATTCGCTTTCCGCCGCATTTTATTCTGACACGGAAGCAGGATTTTACATCAGAGTGCTTGCTCCGCTCATTCCCGTGATGTACTGCGACATGAGTGTTGACGGAATGTTGAAGGGACTTGACCAGCAGGTGCAGTACATGAAATACAACATCATTGACGCGCTGAGCTGTGTTGTGCTTGTGTATTTTCTTGTGCCGAAAATGTCCGTCAAGGGCTATGTTTTTGTGATATTTTTCAGCGAGATTCTCAATTTCGCTTTGAGTATTCACCGTCTGACTGTTGTCGCACAGGTGGAGATTGACCTGTTCAGAGATTTAATCGCGCCCGTCTGCTCCGCTGTTATATCGTGCACGGCGGTGAAGATGTTTTACACGGGCGGCGGAGGGAAAGGCGTGATGTGCATTCTTATTTTTGTCTGCGTCCTGCTTTATGCGGTGCTGCTTCGGCTGTTTCGTGCAATCGATAATGAGGAAGTACAATGGCTGCACGATGTGTTTAACGGTAGATAAAAAAACAGGCGATTTTGTTCGCCCGTTTTTTTGCTTTATTCTGTGATTTCAGTTTCCTTTTTTGTAAAGTCCGTTTTTCTGATTTTCAGCCACAGCATGAAAATGACAATTATGAGCGAGAGCACATCCGCGACAGGCTGAGCCCAGATAAGACCGTCAACGCCGATAATCGCTTTCATGATGAACACGGCAGGAATGAAAATTATGCCCTGACGGAAAATTGAAGCGAGCAGTGCGGGAGTTGCCGCGCCCATTGCCTGCAAGGTGTTCTGACACACAACAAATACACCGATAAGCCACGCTGTGCTCATGAGAATTCGTGTGAAGTGAACGCCTGCGTCAAGCGCGGTGAGGTCGGTGAGGAAAACCTTTACAATAGGCTCTGCGAAAATATAGCAAAGCGCGGAAATCACAAGGCAGAAAACAAGCCCGAACATCGCCGAGAAGCGTATGCCCTTTGTGAGCCTGTCTTTTTCCTTTGCGCCGTAGCAGTAGCCGAGGAACGGCTGAACACCGCTTCCGATGCCTATGCCGATGAGCGTAACAATCATGATGACCTTAGCCGTTACGCCGTAGCCCGCGACAAGCATATCGCCGTCTGAATATTTCGCAAGCTGAGAGTTTACAACGATTGACGAAAGGCTTACAAGAAGATTTGCGAGCGAAGCGGAAATTCCGACTGAAAGAACGCCCGTGAGAATTTTGTCTTTCACCGAAAAATATTTCGGGCTGATACTCAACGCGGACTTGCCTTTAAGAAAATAAAGAATGTAATAGCCTGCCGCGACAGCGTTGCCGATTACCGTGGCTATCGCCGCGCCCTTAACGCCCCATTTCAGACCGAGAATGAAAATCGGGTCAAGAATCATGTTGAGGAGGTTGCCTATAAGCGTGCCCGTCATTGCTTTCATCGCTTCGCCCTCTGTGCGGACAATGCTCGAGAAGCAGTTGGAAATCATCGAGAAAATTCCGCAGCCGACAGCGATACGCAGATAATCCTTTGTAAGCTCCATGCTGTTTTCGCTTGCGCCGAGCATAAGAGTTACATCGTCAAGGAAAATCCATAAAACAGCCATGAACACCGCGCCTATCGCAACGCATGACCACATACAGAATGAGCAGGCTTTTCTGGCGTAATCAGTCCTGCCCTCGCCGAGAGCGCGTGAAATAACAGATGTTCCGCCGACGCCGAAAAGAGTGCCGAGCGACATGAAAATCATAAACAGCGGCGTTGCGAATGATACCGCCGTAACCTGTAAGTCGTCGTGCGTCAGACCGAGGAAGAATGTGTCCGCAAGGTTATAGACCATGACCATAATCATGGCTATCAGCGCGGGAATGCTGTTTTTTATGACGATTTTCGGAATGGAATCCGTCTTAAAGGATTCTATTGCGGGTGTTTTGCTTTCGTGGTTCATTTCAGATTTCCTCCGTTGGTTTTATTCTGTAAATTTTCAGCGGCGGCAAGGAGCCGCTCACAGCAGCTTTCAAACTGCTTCTGTTCATCGGTTGGAAGGCAGGTGAGAATTTCCGAGAGCCATTTGTTGTGAATATTCAGAAGCTCGGCTGTTTTTTCACGCCCAGATTCTGTAAGATGAAGCAGTTTTCTGCGCTTGTCCGCTTTGTCCTGCTTTCGCTCAACGCAGCCCTTGCTTTCGAGCGCGGCGAGAGCCTTGCCGACGGTGGTTTTGTCCGTTTTCAGCGCAACGGAAACATCGTCCTGACTGCACCCCTCGTGGGAATATATGTATGAGCAGAGCATGCACTCCGTGTCGCTCAAATCCTGCATACGGATTTTTTCGTGGCTGAACTGCTTGCCGCAGCGGAACAGAAGATTAAGCGTCTGAAATTCCATATTGCCCTCCTTAAATTAGTAGAAAGTTCTACTATTATATCACGGTTGTTTCAGAAAATCAACACATTTTGCATTTTTGTGCAAAAATAAACCGCCCTGTTTGGCGGTGCTAATCAAAGATTTAATATACCTTGAAAAATACGCAAATCCGATTACCGATTATATTGATTTATTTCCGTTAATGTTGTAATATAGACACATCGAATTCGATATACAACTATTTTAATCAGGAGGAAACCGTATGTTTATGGAAGAACGCCATCAGGAAATATCGGATATAATCAAAACCAACGGCAAAATTACAATTTTCGAAATCACCGAAAAATACGGAATATCGGATGAATCGGCACGCAGAGACCTGCGTATGCTTGAGCAGAAAGGAATCTGTCAAAGAACGCACGGCGGCGCTATTATTCCCCGTCAGGTCGGCGTTAGACCGCCTGCAAACCGTGATTTTGTGAATATGCCCGTTTATGACAATTACAAGGGAATATCCCGTGCGGCGGTAAATATGATAAAAGAGAACGACACGGTGTATCTCACAAGCGGCTCATTCGGTCATATAATGATTTCACTTCTGCCCCGGGACATTCATTTTACCGTTGTGGTCAATTCGGTAGATACCGCAAAAGAGCTGAGAGATTTTGAAAACATTGATGTTTATGTTGCGGGCGGTAAAATGCGTCAAAGCGGTTCTTTGGTTGACTCGCTTGCCAATGAATTTGTGAGCTGTCTGCATTTTGACATCTGCTTTATCACGGGCTCGGGGCTTACGGCGGAATTCGGACTTTCCAACGGTACGGACGAAACGGCGGCATTTCAGAGAACGGTTATCTGTAACAGCCGCAAACGCTGTCTTTTAATGCCCGGCACAAAAATCGGCGTGAACTCTTTTATAAAAGTCTGTGATATCGATTACTTTGATACAATTATCACCGATTGGGATTGCACGGAAGAACAGATTGCGGCGATTGAAGAAAAATGTGCAAAAATAATCGTTGTTGAGGAATTAAAATGAGCAGGGAACTACGACTTCGCAACCTGATTCTTGATAAGTACCCGAGTTTAAGACAGTTTTCTGTCCAAGCCGATATACCGTACAGTACGCTGATGACATTGCTATCAAGGGATATCGGCGGCGCATCATTTGATACGGTGATTAAGATATGCAAAGCCCTTGATGTGAAGGCGGAGGAATTTTATTCGGATAACAATGAATGATTTTGTTTTTGGCAGAGTATATGTTATAGCATAATTTAGATAAATCGCTCTTATTTTCTCAAAACAGAAAAGACCACACTAAAAGTCTTGCTTTTTGGTGTGGTCTTTAGTTCTTAGCCTCCGCTTGGAGACTGTCGGTTAAAAATTAACTATTTTCAGAAAATACCTAAACAGCATTCTATCTGAGAGCGGTTTGCATCTGTTATTTAATATACCCGTCCGGCTTGATGTTGCCCGAGGTTTCGGCGGCTTCGGGTGAGAGCCTCTTTGCGGCTTTGATGAAGCTGTCCTCGTCTTTTAACGCCCAGATACCGAGCTTGGCGTATTTTTTTATAACGCGGCACTGCTCGTCTGTGGCGAACCATTCGAGCGGCGCCCATGAAGCCATTTCAAAGTCAATCGGAATCCACACCCAGAATCGGTTTTTGCCGACAAGCGAGCTGTAATATTTAAGCTCGTTTTCGTCTGTTATTCCGTCAAATGAAATATCCGCACCCGGAAGCTCTTTGAGTACGGTATCGACAATCTCCCTGTCCCAGCAAGAAATTATCGTTTTCACGCCCGAAGCGTTTACCATGTCAAAGAAAATTTTGAGCTGATGGGGCTTGAATCTTTTGAGCTTGTTGTCAATTTTCAGCGCAATGCCGTACTTTTTCGCGATAGGAAGCACATCTTCAAAAAGAGGAAGCTTTGTGCCCCTGAACTCCTCAGAAAAATGAATGCCGAAATCGTATTTCAGCGCCTCGTCGTATGTAATGTCATAAATATAAATTTTTTCTCCGATTTCACTTCCGTCGGCGTTTCTGCCCGTGTGGTTTATCGACGAGTCGTGCATTACGATAATTTTATCGTCCTTTGTCATTCTCAGGTCAAGCTCAATCATTTCATAGCCCTGTCTGCCTGCCGCCTCAAACGCCGCGAGAGTGTTCTCGGGGTACTCCGTTTCAACGCCCTTGTGAGCCTGTAACTTAACTGAATTTTTCATGATATGTCATCTCCGATGTTTTGTTTCTTTATTTTTTCAAATGCTATTACAAGCACGGGTATCAGAACAATCTGCAAAATTATTCCGGGTATCGCGTTTGTGAACGCTCCTGCAATAAATGCTGCAAAGCCGAAATCAGCCTTGCCCAGACCGTACAGTGCCGCCCTTGTGATTCCCCACACAATTCTTCCCGCGAGCATGGCGCAAATCAGCGAAACATAAATACAGCTTTTCTTTTTCGGCAGGCGGTTATACAAAAGTCCCGCTGTCAGTCCGTAGAATGCAAGCTCCGCGCTCATTGAAATGCCTATTGGCATAACGGGCGGCATGGAAAAAATCATAAATCTCATCAGCGGCGCGATGAATCCCACCGCAAGACCGTACCACGGGCCGCACAGAAAGCCGCAGAGCAGAACGGGAATGTGCATCGGGCAAAGAGCGTTGCCTGTCTGCTGAAGCTGACCCGTAAGGAGCGGCAGTATGAGTGCGAGAGCTAAAAGCATGGCGGCAAGCACTGTCTTAAATAAACTGTTTCGTTTCGGCATATTTCCCTCCGTTAAGTCAGATTCCGTATATTCCAATTCCCATTACCGCAGAAATCAGAATCAGCAGAATCGGCGAAATTTTCTTTTTGAACGCGTATTTTGATATAACAATTATGATGCCCAGCACCGCCGCAATAATAAGAGCTTTAATGTCGATGCTTATTTTTTCGGGAACAGAGAAGCAGTTATTTATGAGCATATACGCTCCCGTGGCGGCGATAATTCCCGCAATGCACGGCTTTAATCCGTCAAGAGCCGCCTGAACAAATCTGTTTCTGAGCATCGCTTTCATGGCGGCGGTTACGAGAATAATAATGAAAAACGACGGCAGTATGACCGCAAGCGTGGCAATCAGCGCGCCTAAGAATCCGCCCTGCGCGTTGCCGACAAAGGTTGCGAGGTTAATCATGATCGGCCCGGGCGTGCTTTCGCTGACGGCTATCATGTAGGCGAGCCTGTCGTCCGTCAGCCAGCCGTAAGACAGCACAACATCACGGATAAGCGGAATCGCTCCGTAAGCTCCGCCGAACGAGAAACAGCCGACCTTTAAAAAGCCGAGAAAAAGCTCAAGATAAATCATTTTTTCTCACCGTCCTTTCTGATTTTTGAAGAAACGGTGAAAACCGCAAGGCTCACAGCCGCGGCGATAAGCAGAAGCAGAACGGATGAAAAATTCACTGAGAAAATGTCAATCAGCATCATTGCCGCAAATGAAGCGAATAAAATTATCAGCGGCAGAGGCTTTTTCTCTGTCTTTTTCATCATGGAAATTCCGACATCGAGTATCAGCACGCCGACGGCGATTTTTATGCCCCTGAACGCGCTTGCGACGATTTTGATTTTGAGAAAGCTGTCAAAAAACAGCGAGATAATAAAAATCACGGCGAATGACGGCAGAGCCATGCCGATTGTGGCGATAACCGCACCCAAGATACCTGCCTGATTGTACCCGACAAAGGTTGCGGCGTTGACGGCAACAGGGCCGGGCGTTGACTCGGCGATAACGGTTATATACATCATCTCGTCGTGAGTTATCCATTTTTTCTTTTTGACGCATATATCGTCAATGAGGGGAATCATGGCGTATCCGCCGCCGAAGGTGAAAAGTCCTATCCGCGCGAATGTCAGAAATAAATCAATAAGGATTTTCACCTTTGTCCCTCCCGTGCTTTTTATCCGATTATATTCCTTTTTTTCTTTTAAGTCAACAACAGCCTGCGGCGGCTTATATTTATACGGACAGCTCAAAAATTTCTGAATATATATGCCTGAAATCTTGCAAATTATGAATATATATGCTATAGTGAAACTGTTAAAATTTTCATAGGAGTGATTTTATGTCTATTATTTACAGCAGTGCTTTAAATGAAAATTATACTGTCTGCTGCGCGGGTCAGCTTGTTTATGTATATGATAAATCGGGGCGTGAGCTTTCGAGATTTCCTATAAAGAACGCGGCTTTCGCGGTTATTTCACCCGAGGGAGATTCTTTCGCTGTCAAGACAACGGACGGCGGTGTCTGCATGTTCTCTTTTGAGCCTACAGAGCAGACAGGTATCCTCACTGCGGGAGCAGGGGAGAGCGAATACGAAACGGGCATATGCTATTCCCCCGACGGCAAGGCTCTTTACTGCGTTGAAACCGAAGAAAACGGAAGCTCAATTTCCGCTTATTATCAGAACGGCAGAAAGGAAACAAGCCCTCTTGACGGCGTTCAGCTCACTCACATTGAGTATGAAAACGGACTTTTGGTTCTCGGCAAGGAGGACGAAAACTTCTTCGCCGCAAGATTTGAGAGCGACAGGCTCACCGATGTGAAATATATTTCATCAGAGAAATACGAGCTTTATTACAATTACAAATGCGCTCAGGTCAGAGGCTTCACCGTTATGGCGGTTGAGAATTTCCTGCCCGAGAATTTTGATTACGAAAACAATGTGCTTTCAATCAGCTCACTTTTAAAAGAGGGATAAAAATGGAAAATGTAATTAAATACAGCGGCGGAAACTGCACCTTCGGCTCGCTGACGGGCTATGTTACCCTGCCTTCGGATTATAAAGAGGGCGAAAAGCTGCCGATGATAGTTTTTCTTCACGGCATCGGCGAAAGAGGAGAGAGCACTCCCGAAACGGTGGATAAGGTCTGTGTTCACGGAATTCCGAAATATTTTGTGAAAGACCCCGATTACAAAGGGCTGAGAGTTATCACCGCTTCGCCTCAGTGCCCCGACAAATATGTGTGGAATCACATTCTGCCCATGCTCAAAATGTGGATAGACGAGGTTGCTGCAAAATACGGAGCTGACGAAAACAGAATCAGCATAACGGGGCTTTCCATGGGCGGCTTCGGCACATGGGACATGATTGGCACTTACCCCGAATATTTCTGCTGTGCCGCGCCTGTTTGCGGTGGCGGCGGAGTATGGCTTGCAGGCGATAAATTCAAGGGCAAGACGATAAGAGTTTATCATTCAATTGACGATACCGCCGTGCCGTATAATTACTCTGTAATCATGACCGAGAAAGCGACTAAAAACGGCGCGATTGTGGATTTCACAACCTACACCGATAAAGGACACGGCTGCTGGGACACCGCCTACGGCGAAACGGATTTAATCGAATGGCTCGCGGGCGAAAAGAAATAATCTGAGTTTATTGTAAAAAACGGGGGCTTTGATTATGACTTTTTACAGACTTGGAGGTCAGATGCGGGAAATCTCGCTTGACGAAATATCCGACGAGTTCATCACCGCCGGTTATATTAAAAGCGACGAGCTGACAAATGTTTATGAGAAATTCGGCTTCGGGCTTGAAACGGTCGAAGCGTGCCAGAAAGCTAATCCGCTGTTCAGAACGGATGTTGAGGTTCACGACAGCTACACCTTCACGGAGCTGAGAATTGTTACGGGCGACGGAGACGACTGGATAGCCGTCTATCTTATGAAAAATCTCATTCTCATAATTGATATTACGGATAAAGACGGCTCAACGAGAAGCGGGTTTATAAACTCCGCAAAGCGTTTCACAGGCTCAAAGCTGAAATTTGAAAAGACGGTGTGCTCATTTATCGAGTCGCTTATTTCGGGCGACAACAAAACGATAGAGAAAATGCGCAACGATATTTCCGACATGGAGGAGCTTGTCGTAACAGGCTCGGCAGACAGCGACTTTAACATTGAGCTTCTTGAGCAGAAGAAAAAGCTGCTCAAGCGGCATAATTACTATGAGCAGATAATCGACGTCATAGAAACTCTTGAGGAAAACGACAACGATATTTTTGACGATGACAACATAATTTACATTTCCAACCTTTCAAACAAGGTCATGCGCCTTAAGGATGATGTGGATTCTCTGAGCAATTATGTTGACCATTTACAGGATGCGTACTCGTCTTTTCTCGACATGAAGCTCAACCATACGATGAAAATTTTCACCGTTGTAACAACAATATTTTTCCCGCTGACGATAATCGTCGGTTGGTACGGCATGAATTTTCAGTCAATGCCCGAGTTCGCGTGGAAGTACGGTTATCTTTATGTGATACTCCTTTCTGCGGCGGTCATAACGGTGCTGATGCTGATAGCGAAAAAACGAAAATGGTTCTGAAAAGCGGCAGGGCTTTGTCCCTGCCGCTTTTATATTCGGGGTAACGCGGTTGAAATTCTGTAATTGTGTGCCCGATGCGGAAATGTTGCGATATTTTTTCTCACGGTATGCACTATCTTTTAATTTTGCCGAAAATCTGCGTGTTGTCGGGGACGCCAACCCCTGCAATTCCTTGTCGCGCTGCACCTGTATGGGACGACCTCCCGGGCGTCCCGTCTTCAGAGCGTTCAGATACAACTGAATTTGCCGGTTCCATACAGCATAAAAAATAAAAGGCAGGGGATAAACCTCTGCCTTTTGAATTATTTTAAATCAACAATAACAACCTCGGGCTTATTATAAACCCTTTGAACTGAGCGGATTTCTTTTGTTGCGAGGCCGCGGCTGACAATCATTTTTGTGCCGTTTTCCTCATAAAATCCACCCGCATATTTCGGAAAGAAGCCCTGGTCTGGCGCGTAAAGACCGTTGAACAGCAACGGCACCCGCCATTGACCGCCGTGGGCATGACCGCTGAGCACAAGGTCAAAATCATGCTGAGAATAAAGCTCCATTTTCTCGGGGCGGTGGCTTAAAAGAATGGTATAATTTCCGTTCTCTGCCGCCGTGCTGACATTTTCGAGCTGTTCTTCAAAGTGTTCTGTTATCGTGCTCGTGTATTTAACGCCTATCGGGTCGTCAACTCCGCAGATGTTTATCTGACAGCCGTTCACGCTGACGGTGTCGTATTCACCGCTCAGCCGCCTTACGCCGTGCTTTTCCAGAATATCCATTTTAACAAGAAAACGGTTTTCTCCGCTGTAAAACTCATGATTTCCCGTAACATAGAAGCACGGATATTTTTCACTCAGAGCCGCGACAACCGTTTCGGCGTTTTTGTCGGGCATCGCGTGGTCAAAAATATCGCCGCCGAGAAGCACAATGTCGGGCTCCTGCTCATAAACCTCACTCAGAAGCTCGTTCATGCTGTCGCCGTATGTGCAGGAATGAAGGTCGGCGAGAAGCGCGATTCTGACATTTTTTACCTTTCCGCCCGTGTCAATTTCGTATTGCTGTACCTTCAGCTCATCGGAAATGCCGAGCAGAAATATTCCTCCCGAAACAAGCCCGAGAACAACGCAGACAATAAAAAATCTTAAAATTATTTTCTTCATCAGAGATTATTTTCCTCAGCGGAGTAGTGCATTATGTTAAGCCCGAGGAGCTTGTCATAGTTGAGGATGTGGAAGAAGCTGCCGTCCGCAAACGGATAAACCGTCATGTCCTCCGCTTCGTTGTCATAGCCTGTCATGAGCGGTGTGAAAACCTGAGAAATCTCACCTGTACCGAGGTCAACGCAAAGCACCTTTTCTTCGGTGGAGTCGCTGACATCCTTTGAAAGATAGAGCTTGCCGTCATAGATTTCGCCGCCCTGTATTCTCGAGATTTCCTCCGAGAGCTTCACTTCGCCCGCAGGGGACATATCCGCGAGATTGAAGCGCAGCAGCTTGTCGGTTGTGCCCCATCTTGAGCAGTAGGCGTAACCGTTTTCGCCGTCAACCGCAATCCACGGAATACCGTCGTCAAGCTCATCACAGCTGACATCATACATCGTAATCAGTGAAAGATCCTTCGCGCTGTAAAGATAAACAAAGTTTATGCTGTAATCCGTGCCCTCAACGGGAGCGTAAATCATGCCGTCATAATAGCTTATGCCGCCGATGTGTCCGCTTCCGTACTGCTTTTTGTTGCCGATCGGAATGGGAGCAAGATTCATTTTAACTTTTTTGAAGCCGTCGGCTGTCCACTTCGCGAGGAACTGAACGCCTATGCCGCTTTTCTGATTGAACGCTGAGCCCGAGGTGTAGTAGTATTCACCGTCGGTGGTGATTCCCTGCCCCGCGTAAAGCGCGCTGATGCCGACGAGCGAATCCTCACCCGTGATTTTGACATTTCCCGTAACCGCAGGCGCGGAAAAGCCGAGAAGATACGAAAAAATGAGCGATAATGTGGTGAAAAACGAAACGATTTTTTCCATTTGACAAGTCTCCCTTTGATATATTTTATTTAAACAAAACGCACATGAACCGCCGTCCGTGAGGGCAGCGGTTATGCTGTTGTTTTATTGCTTATGCGGCTGTGAAGTACATGATTGCGAATGTTGCGTCGGTTTCGACGTTCTTGTTGCAGCCTCTTGATTCGTGGAATGAGAAGTATTCGTTTGATGCGCTTGTGAAGCTGTAGTTTACTGTTCCGTCAGCGGCTGTTGTCTTTGAAACAAGATTCGCGGCATATCCGTTGTAGGATTTAACAGTTCCTGTTGCGTCCCAGTAGCACTGAGTGGAATTGTCAACGTTTTTGTATTTGTAGCTGCTGTCGAAAGCGAATAACGGAGTGAGGTAGTATTTGTCGGCAACTTCAGACTTCATGCCCATCATTTCAAATATCTTTGCCAATGCTTCGTAGCCTTTTTTCAGTGCTGTGCCTTCCTCTGAGTTTTCCCATGCGTCGAAGGTGAAGCCGTAATCTCTGAGTGCGTCGAGGAGTGATAATGTTTTGCCGTTTTCGTCTTTTGAAAGGATTTCGTCTGAAAGGAAGTGCTCATAGAGCTTCTTTACTTCAGCTTTGGTGAGAGCTGATGTGATTTTTTTGTTGATGTTTGATGAAACCTTTGAAATCATGCTCTCTACCTGATATCTGCCGACTTCCTCGGTAAGACCGTTTTTCCATGCTGTTGTGTAGCTGATTTCACGGTTGAGGGGAACGAATGTTACGTTAACGCCGTTTGAGGTGTATTTAACATCTCTGATGTAAGAGAACCAGATTTCATTAACCTTTGCGTTGTATCTTGATACTGCGCTGTCTGCTCTTTCTGCGTTGAACATTGCGTTGTAGTCTTCTGTCAGGCCTTCGTTTCCGTCTTCGCCGACAAGAAGCTCTGTCCAGTAGTTCTTGTATATGTTTGATTTATAGCGTGCGATTTCCTGTGAGGTCATAAGCTCAAGTGCTGTGCGAAGCTCTTCGTCGGTTTTGCCGGCTTCGTCGATTTTGCCGCTTCTGAGCTCCTCGCTGAAGCGAAGCTTTTCGCCGAGAACAAGTATCATGAGTTTGTAAGCGTTGCTGAGGATTCCGTTTACCTCGTTTACATAATCAGCCGCCGCGAGTGCCGCGCTTCCGCCGATTACAGTGCCCTCGCACTTTCTCATGAGTACGTATTCATAAATTCCGCGGCAGCTGCCGAAGTTTATCTGAGTGCCGTTTATGTAGCTTTCAAGTGTCTGTGTGAGTACCTCGAATTCGTCAGCGTACTGCTGCTCAAAGTTGAGCATTTCGGCTGTCATAACTGTCTTTGCGTAATCAGATGTGGTTGACTTTTCGATGCTTCTTAAGAATTTGTATTTGTCCTCAACCATCTGTCTTAATGATGTGATGCTTGCGTTGAATGTGTTGTGCTGTGTGTCGTTCAGGTTTCTGAGGATGTCCTGTGTGTCCTTTTCGAGTGTTGCTTCAAGAGCGTCAAGCTGCTTTCCGATTTCGTCAAGCTTCTCGAGGATTTTCGCATTGTCGCCCTTGATTCCGAAAAGCTCTGAAAGAATGGGGTCAAGTGCCGATGAAACAAAACCGCCGATAACGGGGATTTTGCCCGCACCCATTGTGATGACTGCCTTTGCCGCTTTCTTTGAAGCGTTTTCCATGTCGGCCGCGCTTGCAGTGAAGCCTGCCGCCATTGTTGAGATTATTGTCATTGCCGCGAGAACCGCCGCGATTACCTTTGTTAAAGCTCTGTTTTTCATTTTCCTTACCTCCGTGAAGTGTTTCGTTTTTGTCTTACACCTTTTTATACGAAGGTTTACGGAAAGGGGACAGTAAAAAATAAAAATTTTTTAAAAATATTTTATTTCTGTTTTCTTTGTGATAAAATTGTATCACAGCAGACGGCTTTTATCAATGATAATTTATATACGGAGTTGATTTTATGAAAAAACTGAGATTCGGAATAGTCGGCACGGGCAACATCGCCCACAGATTTGCCGAGGCGATTAAAAATGTTGAGTGCGCCGAGCTTGCGGCAGTTGCGTCAAGAACGCAGGAAAACGCGGAAAAATTCGCCGATGAATTTGACATTCCCGTTCGCTTCGGCAGCTATGAGGCAATGGCGAAGTCCGACGCGATTGACGCGGCATATATCGCCGTTCCTCATTCGGGGCATAAGGACTGCTCCTGCCTTATGATGAATAACGGCAAGCATGTTCTTTGCGAAAAGCCGATGGCGGTGAATTACCGCGAAGCAAGCGAAATGTTTGACTGCGCGAAAGAAAACGGCGTTTTCCTTATGGAAGCCATGTGGGCAAGGCTTGTGCCCGGCACAATTAAGCTGCTCGAAATGATTGAAAGCGGCGTTTTAGGCGAAGTCAGAGGTGTTGAGGGCAAATTCTGCTACACAATGGACGAGGACGAAATGGATCACCATGTCCTGAAATCCGAGCACGGCGGCGGCTCTCTGCTTGATGTCGGTGTCTATGGGCTGAATTATGCGAGCTGGTATCTAGGCAAAGATGTTGAAAGCATATCCGCTGTGAGCGATAAATATAACGGCATCGACAGCCACACCTGCGTGCTTCTTAAATATGAAAACGGCTCGATAGGCGATATTTCGAGTGCCGTTCTTCTGAAAAAGCCGAACGAGGGCTATGTCTATGGCACGGAGGGCTTCGTTCATCTCAACCGCTTTTACGCTCCGCAGAGCCTTGAATTTCATCTGAACTCGGGCGAGAATTTCACCGTCGAAGCTCCTTATGAGGGCAACGGCTTTGAGGAGCAGATACGCCATGTGTGCGCCTGCGTTTCAAAGGGTATGACCGAAAGCGATGTTGTAACACCCGAGCAGACTCTCTTTATCACAAAGCAGATGGACGACATAAGGAAAATGACGGGGATAATATATCCGCAGGATAAATAAAATTCCCGACTGATTTTTGTTGAATACAACGGTTTTTATGAATTTTTGTACTCCAGTACAAAAAATGCTTTACAACGCTGAATTTTGTGCTATAATAGAAACCGTTGGAGGATATTTATATGGAATCACCGCGACGATTAAAAAAGAAAGATATGACGCACCGCGCGATAATGCACTCCGCGAAGCTCCTTTTTGAGGAGAACGGCATATCGAATGTTACAATTGAAAAAATCGCTTGGGGAGCTGATGTTTCCCGCTCCACATTCTTTTCGCATTTTGACTCCCTTGACGATTTGCTTTCACAGATAGCAAATGAGGAGATTAACGATATACTCAAGGCTTCGCAGAAAAACGGCTCGCTCGACATTGACGCTGTTTTCACTAAGCTGACGGAGGACACTTATCCTTATCCCTCGCTTATGTGCGAGCTTGTTGTAAGAAGCATACTTTCAGATAAAGAAAGCTCAGTCGCCGACGCAATAAAGCTCATCAGCGACGAAATCACCAAAGAGGGCTACGAGGACTTGAAAAAGATTTTCTCGGCGAAGGATATTTCCGCGCTCATATTCGGCGCATATTTCGGTCTTATTTTCCGCAAGATTACCGACAGGGAGCTGTTCGGCAATCCGCAGGAAACAAACATAAAAATAAAGCAATTTATAAATTATCTTAAAAATCAGGAGGCAAACAACAATGAGTAACGGTTACGCAATCCAGAAATGGCAGCCCGCAAGACCTATTTACGACAAGCTCAACCACCTCACCTCGCAGCCTATCTACTGCATCAACGATGAGGAGCTTGCAAGGGTTCTCGACCATTTTGAAACAAAATGCGCGAAATCAAAGGAAATCACCACCGAGGCAAAGAAATTTATCCCCGGCGGCGTTCAGCACAACCTCGCTTTCAACTATCCGTTCCCGATCTGCGTTACTAAGGCAAACGGCGCATATCTTACCGACATCGACGGCAACGAATACATCGACTTCCTCCAGGCAGGCGGTCCCACAATCCTCGGCTCAAACTATGAGCCCGTACGCGACAAGGCTATCGAGCTTATCAAGGAATGCGGCCCTGTTACAGGTCTTTTCCACGAGGGTGAGCTTCTTCTTGCAAAAGAAATCAACAAGCACATGCCCAATGTTGAAATGTTCCGTATGCTCGGCTCAGGTACAGAGTCAGTTATGGCTGCTATCCGTGTAGCAAGAAACGCAACAAAGGCAAAGAGAATCATCAAGGTCGGCGGCGCGTATCACGGCTGGTCAGACCAGATGGTTTACGGTCTTAAAATCCCCGGCTCAAGAAGCTTCCTTGAGTCTCACGGTATCCCCTCATCATGCTACGGCACAACTGATGAGGTTCGTCCCAACGACCTCAACATGCTCGAAAAAATGCTCAAGGTCAACAAGATGCGCGGCGGCACAGCGGCTGTTATCGTTGAGCCTGTAGGCCCCGAAAGCGGCACAAGACCCGTTGACTTTGATTACAACAAGGGCGTTCGCGAGCTTTGCGACAAGTACGGCTGTCTCTTCATCATGGACGAAGTTGTTACAGGCTTCCGTATCGGTCTGGGCGGCGCACAGGGTTACTTCGACGTTGTTCCCGACCTCACAATCTTCGGCAAAATCGTTGCAGGCGGATATCCCTCAGCAGGCGGCGTAGGCGGTAAGAAAGAGTTTGTCAGCGGCATGGCGGCAGGCGTAGGCACAATGATGAAGCGCGCTTATGTCGGCGGTACTCTCGCGGCTAACCCCCTGTCATCATTCGCTGGTTACTGCGCTATTCAGGAAATCGAAAAGACCAACGCCTGCGAAAAAGCAGGTCTTGCGGGCGACAAGCTCACAGCAGGTCTTCAGCAGCTCATTGAAAAATATAACATTCCGTTTGTTGCTTATAATCAGGGCTCAATCTGCCACCTTGAGTGCACAGGCGCAATGAGCTATGACTTCAGCTCAATGTTCCTTCCCAAGTCGGTTATTCCGATGCTCAAAGAGAAGCCCGAAATGCTCCGCAGAAAAGTTGCTATGGAGCAGATGGGCGCGGCTTACATGGCTCACGGTATCGTTACCCTTGCAGGCAGCAGACTTTACACTTCACTTGCAGATACAGACGAGGTTGTTGACGAAGCTCTCAACCGCTTTGAGGACGTTTTCAAGACCGTTACAGTCTGCACAAGAAATCTCGACAAATAATTTTTCAGCCGACGGAAGCCGTATAACTTCCGTCGGCGTTTGTGTTTTTACACCGGTTTTCCGTGGCGCGATTGTAGGGCAGGGGTTTGCCCCTGCCGTGTTAAATTTTATGATGGCGGCAGAAGGAGCCGCACGATAATACCTAAACTCCCTCAGTCTGCTTACGCAGCCAGCTCCCTCGGGGAGGGAGCCGTTTCCCGAAGAAGAAAAAATTTTTAACGGAGAAAAAACAAAACCATGAAAAAAATAATATCACTTATTTTATGCTTAATTCTTATCGGCTCGGTTTCCGTTACCGCGTTCTGCGCGTCTGACGAAATCACCGTTACCGCCGATTATCAGATTTATATCGGCTCTGACGGTGAGCTTGCCGCCGTTGCCGATTACCTTAACAAATACATTGAAAAAGTCTGCGGCTTCACCCTCAATGTGAACACCGACAGCGAAATGCCCGATAAAGCAATCGCAATTTCCGTCGATGAATCCGCAAAGGCAGGTTACACCGTAACCTCCGACAGCGAAAATATTTTCATCACAGGCGCATCGCTGAGAAACGCGACCGACGGCGTGTGCGGTTTTCTTTCAGAATACGGCGGAGTGCATTATTACACCGCCTACACAATCGAAACAGGGGACAGCATTAAAATCCCCGTCAACGAAAGCTATTCCTACACTCCTTATTTTGAAAATACCGATACCGACTGGTACAGCCCGTGCGATGTTGATTATTCCCTTTTCAACGGCATTTCGGGCAGCGTTTACCGTAAAGTTCCGTCAAATCTCGGCGGCGGCGCGGAATATATCTCGAGCTTCTGCCACACTTTCACAAGTCAGTTCTGCAACGCGGACAAATATTTTGAGGAATATCCCGAATGCTTCGCTTCTGTCGCTGGCATAAGAAGCAAAAAAGAGCTCTGCCTTTCAAATCCGAAAACCCTTGAAATCGTTACAGACGAGGTTTTCGCTCTCCTCAAAGAAAAGCACGATCCGTCAGCGGAGCTTCAGATAATTTCACTCACGCAGGCGGATAACCTTGTTTTCTGTACCTGCCCCGACTGCCTTTTGAAGTATCTCAAATATCAGTCAATTTCGGGCATGATGATTGAGTTTGCCAATACGATTTCAAACAGAGTTCAGGAAGCGGGCTATGACAATGTAGCGATTGACACATTCGCCTATATGTACACCCGTTCCGCGCCGAAAAATATCGTACCCGACGACGGCGTTATTGTCCGCCTCTGCTCGCTTGAGTGCTGCTTCTCGCATCCGCTCAACGATAAAACCTGCTCGGCAAATGTCAATTTCGGCGACGACCTGAGAGACTGGTCGAAAATCTGCGACAGGCTTTATGTGTGGGATTACACCACCAACTACTGCAACTTTATCGGCATTTTCCCCGACTTTGATGTTTTGCAGAAGAATATGCAGTTCTTCAGCGAAAACAATGTCAAGGGCGTCTATGAGGAGGGCAACTACTACGCCACCGAGTGCGACACCGAGTTCAACGAGCTGAGGTCATACCTTATCGCCAAACTCATGCAGAATCCCTACTGCGACATTAAGGCCGAGAGAGCCGCGTTCCTTGACGCTTATTACGGCGAGGGCGGAAAATATATCGGCGAGTTTGTTGATATAATTTCAGAAAGTGCCTCCACCGAGCATATGAGCATTTACAGCTCGATGATTGACACCTGCAACCTTTCCTGCTTACAGGTCAAAAAGTGCGACGACCTCTGGAAAAAGGCTGAGGCGGCGGCTTCGGGCGACGAGCTTACTCATGTAAAAAATTCCGAGCTTGCGTGGAGATACTGGAAGTATCAGAACAACGAGTCGGAATACAGAAACATATTTAAAAGAGCGGACACCCGCGCGGAGTTTGACTCAGAGCTTTCTGAAAAGCCGCTTGAGACTTACAGAGAATGTTCGGACACAAAGGCGTTCTTCCTCGGCATTTTCCAGAAGCTGCGCTTCATTCTCGAGGATATAGCCTATCCGATATTGGTACTCATTACGCTCCTTTAATACATATAAACAAAACAGGCGGCCGCTGTGGTCGCCCGTTTTGTTTTCTCAGAAGATTTTGTCATCTATAAAATAGAAAATCTTTGTTATGATTGTCTGAAGCGTTTTTGCAAATCCGCCGTCCTCGGCGAGTTTTATCGAATATCCGCAGTCCTCAACGGGCAGAAAAACCGCCGTCGTTCTTGCGACAGAGGAATCGTTAGGGGAGTGAATGCTCATCATGAATTTGCCGTCATTAGTCTTAAAAAGCATGCCGTGCCCGCCGTCGAGGGCGTGGGCTTTATCTTTTTTATAAAGCGCAAACGGCTCGTGGTGCCAGTTCCCGTCAACCTTGCCGTTGTCGCTGTAAGCTATGCCGACCGCATAGCCGCCCGACTTCGCGCTGTTTGACCATATCATGATAAGTCTGCCCTCGGAGGTCTTGTAAAGGAACGGGCCGTCCGTAACCTTGCTGTCAGTCCAGAGATGTCTGTCCGCTCTGAAAATCTCCTTCGGCTCGCCCATTCTGAAAGACAGGTCTGAGCTTAATTTTGAAACTGCCATTGTGCCGATTTCGTCCTTGTTTGAAGTCCATTCGTTGACATAAACTATCCACGGCTGACCGTCGTCGTCAACATAAAGCGTGCCGTCGATGCAGTCTCTGTATTTCGGCGTGATATGACCGCTGCTGTGAAGCTTAAACGGCCCGAGAGGACTGTCAGCTTTGAACACCGCCGTGCCTCTGTGCTGTGTTTCCGATGAAAAGTATGTTGCAAAAAGATAGAAACTGCCATTGTAATAATGACACTCGGGTGCCCAGAAATCCTTTATTCCGTCGAAGCCCTCTTCGCTGTCCGCCGAGAAAACCGTGTAAGGTCCCGACCAGTTTTCGAGGTCTTCGCTCACATAACAGCCGTAGCCTTTTCCTGCCGCGCCTGTGCCGTACATATAATATTTACCCTCGTAATTAAGCACAAACGGGTCGCGGATTGAAAAATCAGCGGTCTTTTTTGTGCTTCCCTCGGCAAACGCAAAGGGCATAACGCTCATTATCATAATTATCACCGTCAATATTAAAGAAATAATTTTTTTCATAACATTTCCTCCTTTTCAAAAATATTATCATAAATAAGTATTTAAGGCAATACCACACACATGAAATGCACAGTATTGCCTTAATTTAAGAGGAATTCAGCTTACTTTTTATCTTTCGAGTTTAAGGTGCTCATGTCAATAAGCGCGCCTGAGCTGCCCGTAACCTGGGGAAGAATACCGTTCCACTTGTCAATCTTGTTGTATTCGATGATTTCATCTGTCAGCGACTTGTTGAGCGTGTCGTTTGCGTCAGCTTCGGCGTTTGCTTTGATTTTGATTGTCTCCGCCTCCGCCTCGGCGTTTGTTATGGCTGTCTGCTTCTCTGTTTCGGCTTTCAGAAGCTTCTGCTGAGCAACCTGCTTTTCTTCAATGGCGGTGATGAATGCTTCTGAAAAATCGAAGTTGATGATGTTTACATCCGTAACATAAAGTCCGATTTCATTGAGCTTTTCGTTGAGTCCCGCTACAAGTCCGTCCGAGATAAGGGCGCGGTTTGTAACGCTTTCCTCAGCGGTATATTTTGCTGTGATGGCCTTGAGCACCTCGTTGATTGCGGGTGTTACAAGGACTGTTTCGTAATCCGCGCCGATGTTTTTGTAAATGCTGTAGGATTTGCCCGAATCAACTCTGTAGTTGACCGCAAGGGTGGTTGTAACTGTCTGCAAGTCCTTTGAAAACGCTTCCGTTTCAACCTCCAGCTTTAAAATTCTGTTGTCGATTTTTACAATCTGCTGAACGAAGGGGGCTTTTACATGAATACCCTCCTGAAGCGTTGAGTTCTTAACTTTGCCGAGCGTAACTATAACGCCTGTATGACCGGGCTCAACTATTGTAAAACAGTTTAACAGAATAACGATTACTGCAACAGCCGCGACCGCCGCGGTGATAAGCTTTTTTGCATTAAAATTCTTCATTTTTATTCTCCTTTACTTATTTGAAAGTTCTTTCATTTTATTGAAATATCCGTCAGCTTCCTGCTTGAGTTTGCCTGACATATACGCGCTGACCATGGTAAGCAGAGCCATCGTCAGCCTTTCCTTTGCTCCGCTGTCGGGGCCGGTGTAGTCCGAAATGGTTTTATCTATTATTTCTCTTGCTTCGGAGTGCTGTAAGCTCTGCGAATCCATGCACCGTATAATCTCGCAAAGATAGTCATACAGAGCTTCTTCGGAAATTATATCGTCGCTTTCGTCGTCTGCGCTTCCGTTGACCATTTTCATAAGCTCGCCGATTCTGTCAATCTGCATGCATTCACGCAGGGCGGATATAAGCAGAATTCTTGCAAGCTGCCTTGAAAAATACTTTTTGTTGACAGGGTGGGCGACGAAGCCTCTTTTAACCCAGTTCTGTATGGTTGACTGACCGAGCCCCGTAATGTTGCACACCTGACCTAAGGTTAAGCCGTTGGCGGCTTTAATCATAGGCTTGAACGCAGAGAAAATTCCGCTTTCGTCAGAATAGTGCAGAACCGTTCCGGGTATAAGCTTTTCCTGCATTGTCCTCACCTCCTTGAGTTTACACGATTATATCACAGGTTCATATGACTGTCAATGGTTTTCTGATAAATTTTTAACAAAATTTCAAAGAATTTTTTTCACTCGGATTTGCTTCATTTTACTTGAAAAAGACAGTACGCTGTGATAAAATTTTATACAGATACAGTCATGACAGCCGTATCTGTCCAATAAAATTCAGGAGGTCTTTTTTATGTCATCATTCAAAAAGTATTTAGCGGAGTTTATAGGCACATTTGTGCTTGTATTTTTTGCCTGCGGCACAGCGGCAGTTGTTAAGTGCGACACGCCTGCCGGCTATCTCGCAACAGCCCTTGCTTTCGGTCTTGTAATCGTTGCCATGGCTTATTCAATCGGCAATGTTTCAGGCTGCCACATCAACCCCGCTGTTTCAATCGCCATGCTCGTAAGCGGCAAGCTCAGCTTAAAGGATTTCATCGGCTATGTTATCGCTCAGTTCGCAGGTGCAACAGCAGGCGCGGCTGCTCTTATGGCTTTTGCAGGCAAAGAGAGCGGACTCGGCACAAATGCTCTTTTCGAGGGCAAAATCGTTGCTTCGCTTGTTATTGAGGTTATCCTCACATTCGTTTTCGTTCTTGCCATCCTCGGCGTTACATCAAAGGTTCAGAACGGCGCGGTTGCAGGTATCGTAATCGGTCTTTCACTTACTCTCGTTCACCTTCTCGGCATCCACTTCACAGGCACATCTGTTAACCCCGCAAGAAGCTTCGGCCCCGCTCTTTTCGTAGGCGGCGACGCTCTTTCATGCGTATGGGTATTCATCGTTGCTCCTCTTGTCGGCGGCGTGCTTGCGGCTCTCGTTTATAAATTCCTTGATTCAGAAAAGGCTGAATAATTTTTCACAAGATTAAATATAAAGGATGATAGTTTATGCAGTTTGATGTTGCGATTATCGGCGCGGGCGTCAGCGGTGCTCTTATTGCAAGGGAGCTGAGCCGTTACGACCTTAAGGTTGCTCTGCTTGAAAAGGGCAGCGATGTTGCCGTAGGCTCAACAAAGGCAAACAGCGCAATTGTTCACGCAGGCTTTGACGCCGAAAACGGCACGCTCAAGGCTAAGATGAATGTTGAGGGTACTGCTCTTATGCCCGAGGTTTGCAAAGAGCTTAATGTACCCTACAAAAACATCGGCTCTCTCGTTGTTGCGTATTCCGAAAAAGAAATGGATACCGTCAGAACGCTTTATGAAAGAGGCGTTAAGAACGGCGTTCCCGACATGAAAGTTATCGGCAAGGCTGAGCTCAAAGAGCTTGAACCGCTGATTTCCGACGCGGCTGTCGGTGCTCTGTGGGCTCCGTCGGCTGGCATAGTCTGCCCCTACGAGCTGACTATTGCCGCGGCTGTCAACGCCGCTGAGAACGGAGTTGAGTTCTTCCGCAACTGCGAGGTTAAAGCGGTAAACGACGACGGCGAATATTTTACTCTCGACACAGCTCAGGGCAATATAAAGGCAAAGTATGTTGTCAACGCCGCAGGTGTATTCTCTGACACTGTTGCCCGCATGATAGGCGACGACAGCTTTAAGATTATACCGAGAAAAGGCGAATATTATCTGCTTGACAAGGCTGAGTGCAGTAAGGTTATACATACTGTTTTTGTATGCCCCACCGAAATGGGCAAAGGTATTCTTCTTTCTCCCACGGTTGACGGCAATGTGCTCGCAGGCCCTACATCTGTTGACATTGAGGAAAAGGACAACACCGACACAACAGCCGAGGGACTTAAAACAGTCAGCGACAATGCGCCGAAGTCTATCCCCTCAATCAATCTGAGAAATTCAATCACAGCGTTCACGGGTATCCGCGCTCACACCGACAGAAAAGATAATGACTTTATAATCGGTCAGAGCGAAAAGAACGAACGCTTCATAAATGTTGCGGGTATCGAATCCCCCGGTCTTTCCTCAGCTCCTGCAATCGGCAGGTATGTTGCCGAAATGCTCGCAGGTCTTATCGGCTGTGAAAAGAAGGCTGATTTCAACCCCGTAAGACCCGCACCCGTACGCTTCCGCGAAATGAGCACCGAGGAGCGCAAGGCTCTTATTGAAAAAGACAAACGCTACGGCAGAATTATATGCCGCTGTGAGACAGTTACCGAGGGCGAAATAATCGACGCCATACAGGGGCCTGTCGGCGCGATTGACATGGACGGCATCAAGAGAAGAACAAGAGCAGGCATGGGACGCTGTCAGAGTGGCTTCTGCGGCTCAAAGGTGGTTGAAATTCTTGCCCGTGAACTCGGCAAAGATGTTAATGAAATC
Source organism: Acutalibacteraceae bacterium (assembly GCA_045640865.1). Taxonomy (GTDB): domain Bacteria; phylum Bacillota; class Clostridia; order Oscillospirales; family Acutalibacteraceae; genus CAG-488. The sequence continues at coordinate 26,099 of JAZUFU010000026.1, forward strand.
ACCAAATACGGCGGCGAGTCAAAAATAATTTACGAAAGGACGAAGTGAGGTGGCGGCGATGTTGAATTATGATTTAGCTGTTATCGGCGGCGGCCCCGCAGGCATGGCGGCGGCTCTTGAAGCTAAAGAAAACGGCGTTGAAAAAATAATCATCCTTGAAAGAGCCGCAACCCTCGGCGGAATCCTTGAGCAGTGTATTCACGCAGGCTTCGGTCTCCATTATTTCAAAGAGGAGCTTTCGGGTCCCGAATACGCTCACCGCTTCATAGAAAAGGTTGAGGCAACCGATATTGATGTCAAGGTTGACACAATGGTGCTCACAATCGGCGATGATAATGTAATCACCGCAACCAACAATTCCGACGGTCTGCTTGAGATAAAGGCAAAGGCGATAGTCCTCGCCATGGGCTGCCGTGAAAGACCGAGAGGAGCAATAAATATTTCGGGCAGCCGCTGCTCAGGAATAATGACCGCGGGCACGGCGCAGAAATATGTCAACATTGACGGCTATATGCCCGGTCATAAAATCGTAATTTTAGGCTCGGGCGATATAGGTCTTATCATGGCAAGAAGAATGTCCCTTGAGGGCGCAAAGGTTCAGATGGTATGCGAGCTTCAGCCCTATTCCAACGGACTTACAAGAAACATCGTTCAGTGCCTTGACGATATGGGCATACCGCTTAAGCTGAGCTGTACTGTTGTTGCAACTCACGGCAAGGAGCGTCTTGAGGGCGTTACAATCGCCGATGTTGACGAAAGACTCAATCCCATTCCGGGAACGGAACGCTTCGTTGAGTGCGATACGCTTCTTCTTTCCGTCGGTCTTATCCCCGAAAACGAGCTTACAAGAATGGCAGGCATCGAGCTTGACAGAGTTACAAACGGTGCGGTTGTTGATGAATACCGTCAGACAAGCCGCGAGGGCATTTTCGCCTGCGGCAACGTGCTTCAGGTGCATGACCTTGTTGACTATGTTACAATCGAAAGTCAGCTTGCAGGCAAGGGCGCGGCAAAATATATCAAAGGCGAAACTGACAAAGGCGACTATATCGCCACACAGGGCGTTGACGGCGTAAGATACATCGTTCCTCAGAAGATAAATTCAAAAACTGACGGCGACGTTAACCTTTATTTCCGCGTAGGCTCTGTCTATAAGGGAGCAAAAATCGTCGTAACCTGCGGCGACAAGGTTATTCTTTCAAAGAAAAGACCGAGAATGTGCCCGAGCGAAATGGAAACCGTTACAATCAAGCAGGATGTTATCGCGTCAATTCCCGCAGGCGAAAAGCTTACGGTAAGGGTGGAGGAATAAGCTATGATAAAGAATATTATATGTGTGTCCTGCCCCATGGGCTGCCCCATTTCAGTTGAGCTTTCAGAGGACGGCAAGGTGCTCAATGTTACGGGCAACACCTGCCCCAGAGGCAAGGCCTACGCCATAACGGAATGTACCGCTCCCACAAGAATGCTGACATCAACCGTTAAGGTCAACGGCGGCAGAACGGCAATGGTTCCCGTCAAGACCTCGAAGCCAATACCCAAGGGCATGATGTTTGACATTATGAAAGAGATAAACTCCGTTGAGGTAGCTTCTCCCGTTAAAATCGGTCAGGTTATTATCGCTAATGTGCTTGACACTGGCGCGGATATAATCGCCACAAACGAAGACTGATATTTAATTTTTCACGGGCTGTCGTATCAAATGCGACAGCCTTTTTTTAAAAGGAGAGACTTATGAAAATTACAACTCTTGTTGAGAATACATCTGACGGCACGCTGAAAAGCGTTCACGGGCTTTCTTTTTATATTGAAACAAAGGAGCACAAAATCCTGTTTGATTTAGGCCCCGACAGCACCGTTTTTGAAAACGCGAAAAAGAAAAATATCGACCTCAGCTCAGTCGATACGGTTATCATTTCTCACGGGCATAACGACCACGGCGGCGCGCTTAAGGAGTTTTTGAAACTCAACAATCACGCGAAAATTTATGTTCAGCGCTCGGCGTTCGACAAATATTACGCCAAGGTGCTGTTCTTTAAAATCCGCATCGGTCTTGACGCTTCTTTAAAGGATAACCCGAATGTGATTCTCGTTGACGGCAATTATAAAATTGACAGTGAACTTTATCTTTTCACCGCCGATACGAAGGGCAGATTCCGCTCAGAGGCTAATGACAACCTTTACTCGGCCGACGGCAGAGACGCTTTCAGCCACGAGCAGAGCCTTCTCATAACCGAAAATAAAAATGTGCTCATTATGGGCTGCGGCCATTCGGGCGTTGTGAATATTCTTGAGAAGCTTGATGCTCACCCCGATTACTGCCTCGGCGGATTTCATCTTTATAACCCCGCCAATAAAAAGACCGTCTCGGATTCTCAGCTCAGTTTTGTTTCAGACGAGCTGACGGCGTATGACGATGTTGAGTTTTACACCTGCCACTGCACGGGGCAGAAAGCATTTGATTATCTGAGCGGCAAGCATAAAAATATAAAATACATCGCCTGCGGAGACGAGCTTGAAATATAACCGAAGTCTGTTCGTTTCGGAATTTACACCGTCGTACCATGCTTGTAGGGGACGACCTCCCGGGCGTCCCGATATTAAAAATCCGCAGAGCTTATCAACCCAACCCTCCTTTAAGCAAGGAGGGCTTTTTTATTCGCAACGACTGCGCAATTCCGCCTGCTGAATAAAATCACAATAGATTTGCTCTTGACAAAAGAACATTTGTTCTGTATAATAGAAACATCAACAGCATTGGCGGTGATTTTGTGGACTCGAAATATTATATTGCCATAGATCTGAAATCGTTTTATGCCTCGGTGGAGTGTGTTGAGAGAGGACTTGACCCCCTTGAGGTCAATCTGGTTGTTGCCGATGAGAGCAGAACCGAAAAAACTATCTGTCTTGCCGTTTCTCCAAGCCTTAAAAAATACGGTATCCCGGGCAGGGCGCGGCTTTTTGAAGTCAATCAGAAGGTCAGAGAAATCAACGGCCTGCGAAAGCTCAATTCACAGGGGCAGATTCAGGAGGGCGAATCGTTCTATGCCCGTGAGCTTGACGAAAATCCGCGCCTTAAGCTCTCTTTTATCACCGCACCGCCGAGAATGAAGCTTTACATGGACTACAGCACGAAAATTTATGACATTTACCTCGAATATATCGCCCCTGAGGACATTCATATTTACTCTATCGACGAGGTTTTCATTGACGCTACGCCTTATCTTAAAATTTATGACTGCACGCCGCGCGAGCTTGCGATGAAGCTGATAAACCGTGTTTTCAGCGAAACGGGCATAACCGCCACTGCAGGGGTGGGAACGAACCTCTACCTTTGCAAAATCGCCATGGATATTGTGGCGAAGAAATGCGAGCCCGACGAAAACGGCGTGAGAATCGCCGAGCTTGACGAAATGAGTTACCGACGCGAGCTATGGGAGCACCGTCCGCTGACGGACTTCTGGCGAATCGGCAGAGGATACTCAAAAAAGCTCGAGGAATACGGACTATACACCATGGGCGATATTGCCCGATGCTCCTGCGGCAAGCCCGATGAATTTTATAATGAAGCTCTTTTATACAGGCTTTTCGGTGTGAACGCCGAGCTTCTCATTGACCACACCTGGGGCTGGGAGCCGTGCACCATGGAGGAGATAAAAAGCTACCGACCGCAGAGCAACTCGATAAGCTCGGGGCAGGTCTTGGGCACACCTTACGGATTTTCCAAAGCACGTCTGATAATCCGCGAAATGGCTGAACTGCTCGCACTTGACCTTGTTGGGAAGCGGCTTTCTACCAATCAGCTTGTGCTGACCGTCGGCTATGATGTGAGCAGTCTGAAAAATGCCGAAACGAAATATTCGGGCGAGATTACAACGGATTTTTACGGCAGAAAAGTTCCGAAAAACGCCCACGGAACGGTGAGTCTGCCAAACTCAACCTCATCGTCAAAAATAATCGTAAACGGGTTTATGGACTTGTTTGACCGCATAGTTGACCCGAATCTTTTTGTCAAGCGCGTCTGCGTGGCGGCAGGCAGAGTCTTCGTGCAGGGCAGGGAAGAGGAGCCTCAGTTTGAGCAGCTCAATTTTTTCACCGATTACGAAAAAAGAGACGCGGAGCGGCAGGCTCTGAGAAAGGAGCGTCAATTACAGCTTGCCATATTGAAAATGGAGCAGAAATACGGCAAAAACGCCGTTTTAAAGGGAATGAATCTGTTAGAGGGAGCAACGACAATTGAGCGTAATTCGCAGGTGGGAGGACATAAAGCATAAGATACCTTGTCAAGGCATCATTAAGGAGGACTTCCATGGGCAGATATGACGATATTATAAATTTGCCGCACTATGTTTCAAAGGACAGACCGCGTATGCCGAAAAGCGCGCGGGCGGCTCAGTTTGCGCCTTTTGCCGCGCTGACAGGCTTTGAGGACGAGATACAGGAGACCGCAAGGCTCACCGACGGCAGAGCGGAGCTTGACGAATATGTCAAGGCTGAAATCAACGAAAGCCTTGTGATGCTCAAAGAAACAATCATTTCACAGCCCGAAGCGGCGATAACCTACTTCGTCGCTGACGAAAGAAAAACGGGCGGCAAATATGTAACCGTCAAGGGCAAAGTCATCAAAATCGACGAATACGCCCGCCTTGTGATAATGGCGGACGACACGAAAATCCCCATAGACGATATTTATTCAATAGAAAAAACTTGATTTTGAGTTCTCCTTAATATATTATTAAATAAAGATAATAAGGAGGATTTTTATGTCGAAATTTGAATATAACGACAACCGCTTCCTGCTTGACGGCAAGGAATACACCGTAATTTCGGGCGCGATGCACTATTTCCGTATTCCGCGCGAATACTGGCGCGACAGACTTCAGAAGCTCAAGGAGTGCGGCTTCAACACCGTTGAAACCTACACCTGCTGGAATCTTCACGAGCCGCAGGAGGGCGTGTTTGACTTCTCGGGCATGCTCGACCTTGAATCGTATATCGACATCGCCGCTGAGCTCGGGCTCAATCTCATTCTCCGTCCGGGTCCCTACATCTGCGCGGAGTGGGATTTCGGCGGCCTGCCCGCTTGGCTTCTGACCTATAAGGATATGAACATCCGCTGTAACGACGAGCTGTTCATTTCAAAGGTTGAGCGTTATTATAAGGAGCTTCTAAGGCGCGTTGTGCCGAAGCTCTGCACCAACGGCGGCAACATCATAATGATGCAGATTGAGAATGAGTACGGCAGCTACGGCGACGACCACGAATATATGCAGAGGATAGCCGATATTTATATTGAAAACGGCGTTGACTGCCAGCTTTACACCTCGGACGGCGCGAGCTATTCCATGCTTTCGGGCGGCACTCTGCCTCAGTACCCGTGCGTTGCGAATTTCGGCTCGAAGCCGCTTGAAAATTTCAGCGTGCTTGACGATTTCAGACCGAATCAGCCTAAAATGTGCGGCGAATTCTGGTGCGGCTGGTTTGACCACTGGTATGACATTCACCATGTCCGCGACGCAAAAGAAATCGCGGGGCTTTTCAAAGACATGATTGACGCGAACGCTTCGCTGAACTTCTATATGTTCCACGGCGGCACGAATTTCGGCTTCATGAACGGCGCAAATTACTATGATTCTTACGAGCCGACCATAACGAGCTATGATTATAATGCGCTTCTTTCGGAGGCGGGCGACCTTACGCCTGCTTATTATGAGGTGCGCAGGATGATTGAACAGCTCAACGGCAAAAAAATGCCCGAGCTTACCGTTAAAAATTCCGAAAAAGCCGCTTACGGTAAGGTCGTTCTTTCAGAACGCTGTTCCGTTTTTGACGCTCTCAGCAAAATTTCCGTGCCTGTTCACTCGGCCGCGCCGAAATTCATGGAGGACATCGGTCAGAGCTACGGATACATAATGTACTCCACCACGCTCACAGGGCCGACGGACAAAAAGACGCTTAAATTTGACACGCTTCACGACAGGGCAAGGGTTTACCTCAACGGCGAATTCAAGGGCTGGTTTGAGCGTTCACGCCACGGGGACGAAATCGTGATAGGTCTCGGCAAGGGCGAAACCGCGCGGCTCGACATTCTGTGCGAAAACATGGGCAGAATAAACTACGGCCCGTATATTATTGACAGAAAGGGCATCAACGGCATCCGCTTTGATTTGCAGTACCACTTCGGCTGGGATATGTATCCTCTGCCGATGACCGACCTTTCCGCGCTTGAATTCAGAGCGGAAACAGGCAAAACAGACACCGCCTCATTCCTGCGCGGCTTCCTTGACATTGACGGTGAGCCGAAGGATACATTCATCAGCCTTGACGGGCTTCACAAGGGCGTTGTGTTTGTCAACGGCTTCAATCTCGGCAGATATTACAACGATGCAGGCCCGCAGAAAACACTCTATTGCCCCGCGCCGATGCTCAGAACGGGCAGGAACGAAATAATCGTCTTCGAGTCCGATTCAGTTGACAGCGAAACGATAGAATTTACCGATATTCCGCAGTTGGGATAATGTGAATCGTACAGCTGATAATCGCCCATACCGGCGAGAACGGGAGCTTATGCGAAAAAAATAAGACAAATCCTCCGCATCGAGCACAAACTATATAATTTTAACCGAGTTACCCCGAATAAAAAATCCCCGAGGCGTTAAACCTCGGGGTGAATTTTTATGTATTTACATATTACGGATTGTATTTGATGTTCAGGCAGTGGGAACGAACCTTGTTGCCGAAAACGGTTGTTCTGATAACATCGCCCTTGTAGGTCTTTGAGCCGAGCTTCATAACTGAAATATAACCCGTGTTCTTGTCAACCGACTGGTCATGCGTGATGTTCGCAAACCACTTTGACGGGTCGCCTGTAAGGGTAACGCCTGTTGTTCTTGAAATAAGGCTCTTCATTTCGTCAGCCGTGAAGGTGTAAACTCTCTTGCTGATGCTGTCGTCCTCGGGGGATTCTCTGCCGCCTTCAAGATACGCGGGTGAAGGACCGTAGCCCCATGCGTTCTCAGATGATGTTGTTTTATGACCAACGCTTGAGCAGTAAACCGTCAGCGCGGGCTTGCCTTCAAATGAAACGTACTTGCCGAGAACCTCGTTCATCGCGCGGCCGACTGCTGTGCCGTCCCATTTATAGCTTGACTTGAATTCGTGTGTGCCTGCGGGAACCTTGAAGTTGTAATACTTCGCAAAGGTGTAAATCGCAACCATGAGGGATTTGATTGACTCGTATGAAACATAGTCGCCCGTTTCCGCGTATGTTGCGCAGGCTATGTACTGCTTGAGTGAATATGTGCTGCTGCCGAAGGTTACTGTGGAGGGCATGTTGGTGTCCTGAACAATCTTCGTCTTGCTGCTGTGGTAGTAGTGGAGAAGAATCTGGTCGTAAGTCCAGCCCTGTTCAGCGTATGCAATCGCGCCTGTCTGGCTCATTCCAACGCCATGACCGAAGCCGTAGCAGGTAACTGTGAATGTGCCTGACTTGCCGCTCGGTGTGTCGCCGCCTGTACCGTCAGATTTCTTGATGTACTGGAGGCTTACCCAGCCTGTCTGACCTGCGTATGCCGTTTTGCCCCAGCCGTCCTTTTCTTCCGTAATGGTTACGGTTGTTCCGTAGGGGAGATTTGCGAGAATCGCAGAGTCTGTGTTGTTGCTCGAGCGAAGTCTCAATGAGGGCTCAGCGGTAACCGTGCCCTTGTAGGATTCGAACTTTTCGGGCTCTTTGGGTTCTTCGGGCTTCTTGGGGAGTGAATCCTTGATACCCGTTGAAACGAGGAGGATTTCAAGCGCGTCTGTTGAGTTTATCGCGCCGTCCCAGTTGACATCCGCCAGCTTCTGCGCGTCGGCGGAAAGAGTAATAAGTGATACCGAATGCTGAAGGATTGAAAGCGCGTCGGCTGAGTTGAGCTTGCCGTCCGAATTGACATCGCCCACAGAGGCGGCGTATGACTGAATCATAAGCGGACATAAAGCCATTACAAGTGCAAGAATGAGAGCAAGCGCTTTCCTCGGAAAACTCGATTTGTTAATTCTCATATTTTTTCACCGTTCACTTTATAATAAATTGCCACAAATAAAGATTGTAGCAATTATACACTTTTTGTAACGATTTGTCAATTATTATATATACATATTATATGGTTTATTAAAAAACTTTTTTCATTTGTTGCTGAAATAAACAAATTATCAAGTGCTTTTTTGTGATTTTCGATAATTTTCAGAGATTTCACGGCTTCACCCGTCAGCTCTGTGTATGCTTTTTTGCAGAAAACGGTGCGATTTTTGCAGCTTTCGGAGTAATCTTCCTTGAGAAATCTGCCTTTTCTGATGTATTTTACACTCTCAAACGGAGCGTGAACGGCTCTTTCACAATAGATTCCGAATTCCAGCTCGGGGACGATAATGTGCCGCAGACTATGCCCGTCGAGAAAATCAACGAAAGAAATAATGTCATAACCGCAGCTCAGAGCGTAAAGTCTGATTTTTTCTGCGAGAAGCGATGACGCGGCAGAGGAAAAATCCTTTATAATGAATATATTTCTGCACATTTCGCCGAACTTCCGAAAGGCGAAATCAGTCCCGTTTTCTGTCAGAACCTCGGCAAAATATTTTTTCTCCGTGCCGATTTTTCCCCTCGGCGGAGTGCCGTGCTTGCCCCACAGCCTTGAGGCAAAGCGGTTGATTTTAGAAACGCTCAGGGCAGGGGACTCGACGCGCCTGCAATCGTCGGCTATCGCCTTTGCGGCGGAAATAAATCCCGCGCACCGCTTTTCTTCCTTTTTAATTTTAGCGAAAAGCTCCAGAGCCTCTTCTTTACGGCTTCTGAGAATTTCGGGATTCTGAAACGCGCTCATATCTATTATCTTATCCGTGATTCCGTAGGTCTCGGGCTCGCAGGGTGAATGAGTTCCGTCAATCACGCGGAAATGTCTGCTTTCGCACCGCAGAGAAAAAGGCTTTTCGTTATAATCATAAGCAGCTTCGCACTCGCAATCTGCC
>JAZUFU010000027.1:0-12269 GCA_045640865.1 Acutalibacteraceae bacterium
TAGATACACCTTTGAAATGTACCCCCTCAGTCAGCTACGCTGACAGCTCCCCGAAGGGGCGCCTTATTGCCTCCCTCGGGGGAGGTGGCAAAATCTCTGATTTTGACGGTGGGGGTTGAAATAGATAATGGATAATAGATAGTGAAGTACAATATGATTTGACGGGTTGTCGGGGACGCCAACCCCTACAAAATGCGCCGTTGCATTGTGCTTGTAGGAGACGACGTCCACGGCGTCCCGTTTTTTATATTCGGAGTAACACGGTTGAATTTTGTAATTGTGTGCTCGATGCGGAGGTTTGGCAATAGTTTTTATCACGGTATATGTTTATCTAAGCTCGCGTTATCTCTCCCTCAGTCTCGCATACACTCGGGCTCCCTCGTCAGAGGGAGCCATATCAGCCTCACCTTGTCAGGGGAGGTGGCGTGCGAAGCACGACAGAGGGGGAGTTCTTGAAGTAAGAAGTAATAGTTAATGGTGAAAAAGTGGAAAGTAGGGGCGATTATCAATCGCCCGTTCTCAATCCTACGCACCGTCGCTCAAATACACCTTGCTTTTCCTTTATATATGTATTATAATCTACTCAAAAATTACAGGAGTGATTTTATGACTAAAAAGATTATCAGCGTTGTTTTATGTCTTTGCATTTTATTCTCGTCGGGCGTTGCCGCCTTCGCTCAGGACGGCTCGCTCAGAACCGTACCCGAGGCGGTACGCATCATTGACGGATTATTTGAGTCTTTAGGCAGCTTTTTCGGCTTTTTCAGCCTTAAATTCAGATTTCCCGACTGTCAGCACCTCTGCGAGATACCCGATATCGACAAAAACTATGTTCCGCAGGGCTTCTGCTACATCGAAAGCGAAAATCTTTTCGCCGTTTCGTCTTACAGTCAGGACGATGACAACTCAATTCTCACCCTTGTTGATGCCGAAAGCGGCGAGAGAGTCAAAACCGTTAAGCTCTGCTATGCCGACGGCTCACTCTGCAAGGCTCATGTCGGCGGCGTTGCCGATGTAGGCGATTCGCTGCTCATTTCCTCGGGCAAAAGCGTCAGAAGATTAAAAATCAGCGACGCTCTGAACGCTGAGGACTACGGCTTTGTGAATTTCTGCGGCACGCTCAAAACCGATATGCAGGCTTCGTATGTCGCTTCTTATGAAAATTATCTTTTCGTCGGTCAGTTCTATTCTTTCACGCTCGACGGCTCTTATGATACCCCTGCCGGGCAGAGACTTTACACCCCGTCGGGCAGGCACAACTACGCCATGTGCGAAAAGTTCGACCTCTCCGACATGGACGCTGTTTTCAGCGCGGAAACAGCCGTGCCGCTTATGGTGATTTCTGTTCCCAACTCCGTTCAGGGCGTAGCGTTTGACGGCGAAACCTTCGTTACAAGCACCTCATACACCCCGATGAACCCGTCAAAGATAAGATACTACAGCCTCGGCGGGCAGAACGGCACATTCAACATGAACGGAAATGATGTTCCGCTTTACTTCCTTGAGGAAAAGGATGCTCAGCAAACGCTCAAGGTTCCGCCCATGTCCGAGGGCATAGATTTCTTCGGCGGCAGGGTTGCGGGAATCTTCGAGTCGGGCGCAAATAAATTCTGGTACGCGCGCGTCAGAACGCCCTACATCTGCGCGTTTGAGCCGCATGATTCGGGCTGTTGAGTGCCCCAAAAGTGCTTTTCATTCCTTTTTTAGGGCGTTTCATTCCATATAATTGAAATTTTGGTAATTATATGCTATAATTCATGCAACAGTTAAACGGTGATGCTTATCATCGAAAAGGAAGGAGACTGTGTAAAATGATTAAAAAGATTTTGTCAATTCTCTTGGCGGTGATTATGATTTTCAGTGTCGCTCAAATTGCCTTTGCCGCTGAAAAGTTTTATGATGAAGAGTATGAATGCTGGTTTTATAAAGATAACGGCTTCATCTATGAAACGGATGAGGAAGAGGGCTATTTGTGGGTTGAGGATTATGTTGACACGGGCGATACAATTTATATTCCCAAAACCCTCAACGGCATTACAGTTACCAAATGGGACATCTGGCCGTATTTGTTCTCTGAATCAAAGGCTTCCGCTTTCGCGGTTGATGACGACAACGAGTATTTCAGCGTTAAAGACGGAGTTCTTTTCTCTAAGGACGGCACTAAGCTTATAGCTTATCCCAACGGCAAAGCGGGCGATAGCTATGACATTCCCGAGGGCGTTGAGGAACTTGGCGTGGAATGTTTCTCGTATTCATCACTAAAATCGGCTACATTCCCCTCAACATTAACAGATATTTCAGATTTTTGTTTCGGTGAATCCTTTAATGAATTTTTTAAAGATACCGACGGCCTGATTTATTCAGGCAACAGTGTTATTGGCTGCTCAGCATATCACGCCAAGTCCATTGTTACAGTTAAGGAAGGAACAGAGAAAATTGTTTCAATTTCAAACGACTTTTATTGGGATGATGAATATGAAGACATTCAGGCGGTTATTGTTCCCGATTCGGTAAAAGATATTGAAAGTTGGTTCATGAATCGCTATTTGTGCGTAAATGAAGGCTCAGCGGCTCATAAGCTGGCGGAAGAAAGAGGCCTTCATTATGTTCTCCTCGGCGAAAATCATCAGCACACTTATTTCCCCTGTTTTACTGTGCCTACCTGCATAAGCAAAGGAAAAACAGAATATATCTGCCCCTGCGGCGATATAGGCTATTCTGTTGAGGTTGAGGCGGACGAAGATACAGGGGACGGTTACGGTCATTATTATCTTGAGGGTGAAGACGGTAAATGGTATTGTGAGTATTGCGGTGTTTGCTATGATAATGTTAAGCCGTCTCATGACGGCTGCACCTGCAGATGCCACAGCATAGACCACACATTCTTCCCCGATTTCGACGGTATATTTGACTTCCTGTCAGACCTGTTCTTCAGACTGAAACTTGTGTTCTGGCATCTTACAGGTACGCATCAGTATTGTGAATGCGGATGCAGACATTATTGATTAAGGAGGCAGCTGCAATGAAAAAAATATTATCAGTTATTCTTGCTATCTCGCTGCTTGCGGGCTTGCTCGGCATATCTGTTTCCGCGGCAGACACTTACCCCGAAAGCGACCATGATTATGCAAATAATACAGAAAAGACATGGACTTATGAATATCCCGAAACCGTTGCAGGTCTTGAAATTGTTTTTTCTGATGACTGCTATGTTGAACCTTACAATGTATATGAATATGATTCTCCGCTTCCCGGTTATTTGATGACCGACGAAGTGATGGATACCATGCAGAAGTACGGCTATCTGGAAAAGGGCGATGAAATAGAAATCAGCGATGATTTCGGATATCACATTTTTTTTACAGGTGATGAGCTTGCCGGTCAGACGATAAATGTTACAGGCGGCAGATTCACAATTACTCTGCGTTCCGATTCATCTGTTACAGGCTACGGCTTTAAAATTGAAAGCATTTCAGAATCAGACGCAGTTGCCACAGACGGCGGAAAAATTAATTTCCTTATTGACGGCAAGACGGTATATTCATATGTCAGCGAAGAAGATGGAGAAGTTTTTCTCCCGTCTTCATACAGATATCGTCATTACGGCGATAAAGCCTTAGTCGGCTGGAAAGCCGATGACGGAAAAGAGTTTTATTATAATCACGTTTCTTACAGTATGTCTTCAGCTGATATAAGCGTAAAGTCGGGTGAAGTATATAATTTGACTCCGATTTACTGCAAGCTCGGTCTTAACGCAGAGGAAACATTCAGCTTTACAAACTCAGGCACTTATTTTGACCATGACTTCGGCGGTTATGTTTATACAAAAGAGGATTTCAGGCGTCAGTTTATAGACTGGATTTCGACCTTCGGTCTTTCTCCCGCGTTTCCTCTTGCGCTTGCGGTTCTGATATTCATCACAGCCTATTGGCCTGAGGGTGAATTTTACGGCTCATGCTGCGGCTTTGCGATTGCTGCTCTGCTTCAGCATTACGGCAAAATCGACCTTCTTTCCGAGCAGGGCGTTGAAAATGTCCGCGACCTTAAGCCTACCGACGAGCTTCAGAGCACGATAAACTTCTATAATAATGCGGCTATCGCGGCTCATCTTGTAAATCACTGGGGACTTTATCCTGCTTCAACGGAATACACCCGTCAGCTCAAGGACCTTTACGCAACACTCGAAGCAGGCACACCTGTTTATTTTGAGTATTATCCCAGTTCATCAAAGCCGCCCATGAGAGCAATCTTTGATTTCTTCAAAAATCCGTTTGAAAATAATCTTATATCAATAGGAAGCGGCGCACACGGCATTGTGCTCACAGGCGCATATACTGATGCTGACGGTAATCATGTCCTTCTCGGATATAACAACAACAGCAGAAGCTATCCGACAGGCGGAGCAGATGCTTATGTAATAAACAAGGATTTCACTCAGATAAGCTATGACAGGGCTCAGCTTTGCGGCTTCGCGTGGAATGATGACCTGAGCACATTCGAGTCCTTCCCGACCGAGGGCTGTGTTAATCCCTTCGCGTGGCACATCAATTTCATTGAGCACATTTTCGAGCTGATTTGCCACTCAATCACCAATCTTTTCAACTAAATAACTGGTTTTAATTCGGATAAGGAAGCAAAAAAGCGTTTAAAATTCCTTATCCGAATTTTTAAAAAAGACATTTTTTATTTACAGAAAATTCATTTGACTTTTTATCAGCGAAGATGTAAAATCTGGTAAAGTTCCGAAAGACACACAACGGAGCTTTGAAATAACCGCGGCAGATACAGCCGCTTATAACGGGAGGTTTTTCTATGATTAAAAAAATCTTGTCAATTCTCATGGCGGTGATTATGATTTTCGGTGTCGCTCAGATTGCCTTTGCCGCCGACGGCGCGGTGTATGACGAGAAAACGGGCTGCTACATCGAAAACGGCTTTGTTTACTGGGTTGACGATGACGAGGATTTCGGCGGTGTATATGTTGATGAATATATCGGTACAGACGATGTAATCTATATCCCGAAAACACTCGGCGGATATGAGCTCAGTTACTGGGATATTGATGCGTGGATATTTGAAAATTCAAACGCCTCAGCATTCTCGGTTGACGCGGACAACGAGTATTTCAGCGTTAAGGACGGCGTTCTTTTCTCTAAGGACGGCACGGAGCTCATAGCTTATCCCAACGGCAAAGCTGGCGACAGCTATGACATTCCCGAAGGCGTTGAGAAATTGGACGAAGAGTGCTTCTATTATTCATCACTTAAAGAGGTTACTTTACCGTCAACCTTACAGTTCATTGACAGTGGTGCTTTCGGCAAATCCTTCAATGATTTCCTTGCGAAGACCGACGGACTGCTTTACAAGGATAATGTTCTTATGTGGAATGCTTACAGTCTTGATATAGATTTGAGAACAGTTAAAGACGGAACAGTAAAAATAGCGGAGGGCGCGCTTCCGTATTTTGGCTGCATTGTTGTTCCCGATTCCGTAACAGAGATTGGAGAACAGAATTTCTGGGGTTATCTTTGCGGCAGCGAAGGTTCTTGCGCTCAGAAATTTGCCGAGGAAAACGGCATTGATTTTATACTTATGGGCGAGGGACACGTTCACAACTATTTCTATGATTACAACGCTTCAACTGATCCTACCTGCGTGAGCGGCGGCGAGGCTGTTTTTGTCTGCCCTTGCGGCAAGACCTACAAAACCGGGCTTGATAAAGCCCCCTATGCTCATGAGTATGATGACGATGATTTCTGCATTTACTGCGGAGACTATCTCTGGGACTTTGACGACGATGAAGACGAATGCAGCTGCGATTGCAGATGCCACAGCATAGAGCATTCATACGATCCCTCGTTCGACGGTATATTCAGCTTCCTTTCAGATTTGTTTTTCAGATTAAAGATTGTGTTCTGGCATCTCACAGGTACGCATCAGTACTGTGAATGCGGATGCAGACATTATTGATTAAGGAGGAAAACGCAATGAAAAAAATAATATCAGTTCTTCTTGTTTTTTCTCTGCTTGTGGGGCTGCTGGCTTTTTCGGCGTCTGCGGTTAATGCTTATCCCGAAAGCAAGCATGACTATGATAACAACACATGGCAGAGCTGGAGCTATAAATCAGAAAAACCTGTCAGCGGAATGTATGTTACATTTTCTGACGAGTGTTATGTTCAGCCTTATGTTCGCTATACAAGGGACGCCGCTGTTCCCGAGGACAAATTGACAGATGAAATGATTCGTTCAATAGCTGTTTACGGCATCTATGAAGAGGGCGACCTGATTACCATTTCAAGTGATGATTACGGCACAGGAGATATCGGACGTTACACAGGCAGCGAGCTTGCAGGTCAGACGGTTTATATTCCAGGCAACTACTTTGAAATAGAGCTTGAATCTGACAGCTCAGTTACGGGCTACGGTTTTAAAGTTGACAAAATTGAATATGTTGAGCTTGAATCCAACGGCGTTGGCATAGTCAATTATATTATTGACGGCAAAGTTGCCTCCTATGACTATGCAACCGAAAACGGAATGGTAGTTCTTGATGAAACCTATCACAATTACCATGAGGGCAGTGAAGCTATCGTCGGCTGGAAAACCGAGGACGGCAAAGAGTTTTATTACAGCAACACGAAAAGAAGCATTATATTCAATGAGGAAGATTATTCTGTTATACAGAGCGGTTACGGTACAGATGTGTATGTTCCCGTTGAAGACGGCGCGGTATGCAATCTGTATCCCATTTATTGCGGTCTTGCTCTTACAACGGAGGAAACATTTTCTTTCACTAATAGCCAGAAAATTTTTTATAATGAATTCGGTTATTACTATACCCGTGAAGCTTTTAAGCATCATATTATTGACTGGCTTGCAACTTTCGGATTTTCTCCGCTGCTTCCGCTTGGAATAGCAGGAGCGATTTTTGTTACAGCTTTCTGGCCTGTTGACGGCTGGAGAGGTTCATGCTGTGGTTTCCCTATAACTGCTTTGCTTCAGCATTACGGCAAAATTGACATTCTTTCAGGGCAGGGCGTTGACAGCGTCTCCGAGCTTGAGCCCACTGAGGAAATTCAGAGCACGATAAATTTCTACAATAACGCGGCAATAGCAACTCATATTGTAAATCACTGGGCATTTGATCCGGGTACAAAGGAATACACAAGACAGCTCCAAAACCTTTATAATACGCTCGAATCAGGTACACCCGTCAGCTTTGAGTTTTACGGCTTGAACGATCCGCCTTTAAAGGCAATAGCTGAGTATTTTAAGCACCCGTTTACATCAGAAGGGACATTTATTGATGCAATTCATATGAATCATGGCATACTTCTCGACGGCGCATTTACTGACGGCGAAGGTAATCACATTATTTTAGCGTGGGATAACGAAAGCACCGAGTTTTCAAAGGGATATGCTGATGTTCTTATCATAAATAAAGATTTCACAGATATATTTTATGACGGTATCACTCTCAACGGATTTGCGTGGAACGAGGATATGAGTTCGTTCGAGTCATTCCCGACCGAGGGACTTCCCAATCCCTTTGCGTGGCACATCAATTTCATTGAGCACATTTTTGAGCTGATTTGCCACTCAATCACAAACCTTTTTAACTGATTTTTTAACCCCGACGGGCTTAAACCTGTCGGGGGGTTCTTTTATATAAAATTCTTTTTCAGCACTTTAAAACGGTAAAAAATGCTTTTCATTCCTTTTTCAGGTGCTTTCATTCCTTTTATATTGAAATAAACAGGGCTTTATGATATTATTTCCGCAACAGTTAAACGGTGATGCTTATCACCGAAAAGGAAGGAGACTGTGTAAAATGATTAAAAAGATTTTGTCAATTATCATGGCGGTGATTATGGCTTTCTCTGTCGCTCAGATTGCCTTTGCCGCCGACGGCGCGGTGTATGATAAAAAAACAGGTTCATACACCGAGAAACAGTTTGTTTACTATATCGAGGAGTATTACGATGATGATTTTTACGAGGATATATGGCTCTATGATTATATCGGCACGGACGATGTAATCTATATCCCGAAAACACTCGGCGGATATGACCTTACACCTGATTACCTCGATGCGTGGGTATTCGAAAACTCAGACGCTTCCGCTTTCTCGGTTGACGCGGACAACGAGTATTTCAGCGTTAAGGACGGCGTTCTTTTCTCTAAGGACGGTACGGAGCTTATAGCCTATCCCAACGGCAAAGCGGGCGACAGCTATGATATTCCCGAGGGCGTTGAAACTTTGGACGATGAATGCTTCTTCTATTCATCACTTAAAGAGGTTACATTCCCGTCAACTCTCGCTTATATCGGTTACAATGCTTTCGGTGATTTCTTTGCCGATTTTTTCGAACAGACAGATGGGCTGATTTATGCAGGCAACAATCTCGTTGGTTACGCTGATAATTACATAAAGGATACTGTTACTGTTAAAGACGGAACAGAAAAGATTCTAAACTATGCGTTTCCTTATTGGTCAGAATTTGTTGTTATCCCTGATTCTGTAAAAGAGATAGGAGAAGAACAGGAGTATTTCGGTTATATTTGCGGTAATGAAGGCTCATACGCTCAGAAATTTGCCGAAGAAAATGATGTTCTGTTTGTTGTTATGGGCGAAAATCATAAACATATGTATGTCAGAACCGTTATAGTTGAGCCTACCTGCGTAACTGAAGGCAAATTGGGTTATTGGTGCCCGTGCGGTGATGAAAAGTTTACTACCGCCATTGAAGCTGATAAGAAAAACGGACACAGATATGTTGAAGACAGCAGCGGCGAGCTCGTCTGCAAATACTGCGGTGAAGTGAAACCTCATGAATGTACCTGCAGATGTCATAAAGTAGCCTACAGCATGATTCCGTCATTTACCGATTTCTGGGATTTAATTGCGAACCTGTTCTTTAAATTAAAGGTTGTTATCTGGCATCTCACAGGCACACATCAGTACTGTGAATGCGGCGCGAGACATTATTGATTAAGGAGGAAACAGCAATGAAGAAAGTATTATCAGTTATCCTTGTTATTTCTCTTCTGGCGTCGGTTCTCGGAATATCTGCTTTCGCCGCGGAAGCATATCCCGAAAGCGAGCATGATTACGCAAATAACTCAAATCAGGTGTGGACATACGAAAACCCCGACCACAGCGCGGGAATGGAAATAACATTTTCCGATGAATGCTATTTTGAACCGTATTTTTATTACGACGGAAGATACGGCGCAGTTCCCGAAGAACATTTAACACAGGAGGTTGTCGATTCCATTGAAAAGAACGGATATTATGAAAAAGGCGATGTAATATATATCACCGATAATTACGGTCATTACGAAGCTTTTACGGGCGATGAACTTGCGGGCAAGACGATTGTTATTGAAGGCACTTGTCTGAAGATAGAATTATATTCGGACTCATCTGTTACGGCCTACGGATTTAAAATTGACAGCATTAAAAGCGCGGGCAACGAGCCGCTGTCAGGAGAAACAGTTGCCGTAAACTATTTTATTGACGGTGAAAAAGTCTGCACGGAAAGCTGTTATGAAGGTAATGAAATCAGACTTCCGTATGAATACAGATTTAAAAGAAACGGCAACAATGTCATAGTCGGCTGGAAGACGGAAGACGGCAAAGAAAGCTATTATAAAACAGAGTACGATGTTGATGAGTATGATTATTATGGCGTTAAGACAGGTACCGGCATAACAGCACAGGCAGATAAAGAATATAACTTTTATCCGATTTATGCTAAGGTCGGTCTCGGCGCGGAAGAGGTATTCAGATTTAGAAATACAAGCAGTGTTTTTGATCATGATTTCGGCGGATATGTTTATACTAAAGACGCGTTCAGACATCAGTTCATTGACTGGCTCTCAACCTTCGGACTTTCTCCGATGCTTCCGCTGGGTATTTTAGGTCTTGTGTTTATGACATATTTCTGGCCTGATATGGATTTCGGCGGTTCATGCTGCGGCTTTGCGGTTGCAAGTCTTCTTCAGCATTACGGCAAAATCGACCTCCTTTCAGAGCAGGGCGTTGATAATGTGCGCGATTTGGAAGCGACAGATGAAATTCAGAGTACAATCAATGTGTATAACAATGCGGCTGTTGCGGCTCATCTTGTTAATCACTGGGCGTTTGACCCGGGCACAAAGGAATATACAAGACAGCTCAAGGACCTTTATGCAACACTTGAAGCAGGCACGCCCGTTTATTTTGAGCTTTATCCGTTTTCTGACGAAGCACCGCTTAAAGCAATTTCAAAAATAATAACCGACCCGTTCAACAATTCAATTTTTTCACTTTTTAATATTGCGAACGGTGCTCACGGTATTGTGCTTACAGGCGCATATACAAATGACAAGGGCGACCATATCCTTCTGGGATACGACAACAACTCATCAAATTACGCAAGCGGATATTTTGACTTCTACAGAATAGATCCCGATTTTACTGAAATAGATGAAGGATACTATTATACTGAAATAGACGACGACGGAAATTATATCGAAGAATATGATGCTCTCTGCGGTTTTTCGTGGAATGAGGATTTGAGCGTTTATGAATCGTTCCCTGACAAGGGCGTTCCCAATCCCTTCGCGTGGCACATTGAGTTCATTCAGCACATTTTCGAGCTGATTTGCCACTCAATCACAAACCTTTTTAACTGATTTTTTAACCCCGACGGGCAAAACCTGTCGGGGTTTTTCTTGTATTTGGCTTTGTTTTGTGGTATAATCTGTAAAACTGATTTACGGAGGGGTATTCATGAAAAAAATAATCGCTTTATTCCTTGCCGCCGTGCTGGTTTTCTCAAGCGCGGTGTTCGCTTATGCAAAGGACGACAAAACTCTGTCATTCTCTGAGGACGGAACATTTACAATTCTTCACCTTACAGACCCGCAGGACGACCAGAATCTTTCCTACGATATGCTCAACCTGCTTAAACTTTCTCTTGAGCAGTCAAAGCCCGACCTTGTTGTTTTCACAGGCGACATGGTTGAGGACAGGCGTTCCGCCGACCCGGGCGTTGACGACGACGGCACACGCGAGGGCGTATGCGTTTATGACGAGGACGGCAATATCGTCTATGACGAAACCCTCAAAAACATAGAGGCAACCACCGACGCGGTGCTTTCCGTGTTCAATGACGCGAAAATCCCCTTTGCTATCGCTCAGGGCAACAACGACCACGGCGTAGGCATCAGCAACGAAACATGGCTTGAGCTTTACTCGAAGTATGAGTACTGCCTCACCACCGACGAGAGTAATGACTCCGACGGCAGAATCGACTACAACCTTGAAATCAAAGGCTACGGCAGCGACGAAACCAAGTTCAATATCTGGATGATGGACACAGGCACAAAGGGCGTTACCAAGGAGCAGATTAACTGGTATAAGTCCGAAAGCTCCGCTCTCGCGGCGGCAAACGGCGGCAAGCCCGTTCCCGCGTTTAACTTCCAGCATATCCATACTACCGATATCGGCAAGCTTTTCAAATTCTGCCCTGTCTGGAAAGAGGGCGCGATGTTTGACGGCATATTTACCTACAGACTCAACAGAGATATTGCCAAAGGCCATTATGAAGAAGCTATCAGACCTCAGCCGCTCACCGCTCAGTTCAAGGCGTGGAAACAGCAGGGAGATGTTATCGGCACATACTTCGGTCATCAGCATTATGACGGCTACACAGGCACTTATAAGGGCATTGAAATGGGTTTCACCTACGGCTGTGAATTCTCAAAGAGCGGCCCTTACGGCTACAGAGTAATCACTCTCCACGAGGACGATATTACTAATTACGAAAACGAGCTTTATGTCTATACAGGCAGCGTCCTCACGGGCGACGCGGCTGTTTCGGTGCAGCAGGACGAGCAGTACAAAACCTACTCAACCTGCGAGGAAAAATGGGACGCTTTCTGGAAGAATATCGTCGCCGCATTTGAAACCATATAAACAATCGGTTCTTGCGTAATCTTACATTTTCGCGGGGTTTAACCCCGCGAAAAATTTTTTAAACAAGTTTCAAATTCGTACAAACTTCCGTTCACGGTTGTAGGGCTGTGGGCTTGCCCCAGCCGTATTCGATTAACGCACAATCTTCCGTCCTCGTCGGTAGGGGCGATTCACGAATCGCCCGTTTTTATCGTCGTGGTACCACGGTTAAAATTTCATAATTGCGTGCTCGATGCGGAAATGTTGATATAATCTTTCTCACGGTATGCGTTTTATTAAAAATTTGCTGTAAATCTGGGGAC
>JAZUFU010000028.1:0-105866 GCA_045640865.1 Acutalibacteraceae bacterium
CTATTATCCATTATCTATTTCAACCCCCACCGTCAAAATCAGAGATTTTGCCACCTCCCCCGAGGGAGGCAATAAGGCGCCCCTTCGGGGAGCTGTCAGCGTAGCTGACTGAGGGGGTACATTTCAAAGGTGTATCTATTACTCGACGGGCGATTCGTGAATCGCCCCTACCGACGAGGACGGAAAATTGTGCGGAATTGAAAAGCGGGAGCGCAATGCGCTCCCGTTTTACGGCAAATCTTATTCTTCTGTGTCTTTCTTTCTGACAACTGTTATTATCGCCGCAAGGCTTACGCCGAGAACCGCGAATGCCGCCGCGGTACCTACTGAACTGTCGCCCGTGCGGGGATTATCAACAGCGGGAACAATAACCTTTTCACCGTCAGCACTGACAACGGTGCCGTCGCCTTCAACGATTACATCACCGTCTGCGCCTTTAAGGTCGGCGTTTGCTATGTAACCCTCGGAGGAATTATTGACTACACTGTAAGCTGTGCCTGTGTCTGAGCCGCCGACTGTACCTACATCAACGCCCGAGGGAGCTTTTACGATATACGCGCCTGTGTAAAGAGCGATAAGCTTGTCGAGGCTGTCGCTGTCTTCAATCTGAGTCTGAAGTCCCTGAATATTGTAGTCCTTGTTTTCGGCAAACATTTTGATGATGTCCCTTACCGCGTCCATGTTTGAAAATACGGGGCCTACCTCGGCGTTTGTTTCGTCGGAATATTCCTTCATCTGCTGGGCAAAGGTATTGGAATCGCTTACATTGCCCTCTTTAAGTGTGGAATACATATTGAAAATTGTCTCTGCCGCAACGGAGGTTTTTGCTTCAGCTTCGGCGTCGATGAATTTTGCAAATTCCTTAAAGAAATCTGAAACGATTGTCGGGTCGGCTTTAACGGTGTTTGCCGCGGCTTCATTTGCGGCAAGGCAGTTGACAGAAAATGCGAGCATTGCCGCAACCGCAAGAATTAAACTGATTACTTTTTTCATTGTATTTTCCCTCTCTTTTTATTTATTATTTTGTTGTTTTATTTCTTAGAAGCTCCTGCGCCGATTTGATGAAAGCGGTTTTATCGTCCCCCGCTCCCATGAGCCGCGCAAGCTCTTCCGTTCTTCCGTTGTAGTCAAGGTGCGTAACCCTTGTGAATGTTTTTTGATTCTTTACAAATTTATCTATCATGAAATGACAGTCCGCCTGTGCGGCTATCTGAGCAAGGTGAGTAACGCAGATGACCTGCCTGCCCTGTGAAACCTGACTGAGCTTTTCGGCAATTTTTCTTGCCGCCGAGCCGCTGACGCCTGTGTCGATTTCGTCAAAAATCATCGTTTCGTCTGAATTGCCCGAAAGGACATTTTTGATTGCGAGCATTATTCTCGAAAGCTCACCGCCCGAGGCGATTTTTGCAAGAGGCTTCGGCTCTTCACCGACATTCGGCGAAATGAGAAACTCAATCTCGTCTGCTCCGTCGGGTGAAAGGGGCTTCTCTTTCCTGCTCGCGGTGAAGCGGACATTCGGCATATCGAGGAATTTAAGCTCTGAGCAGATACGCTTTGAAAGCTGCTCCCCTGCCTTCTGCCTGCGCTGAGTCAGCTTGTCGGCAAGCTGTTTTGTTTCGGCTAATGCCTTTTCCTTTTCCTTTTCGAGCTGTTCGAGACGCTCCGCTGAAAGATTTATGCTTTCAAGCTCGGTTTTGGCGTTCTCGAGGAAAGCGAGCATTTTCTCTTCCGTCGCTCCGTATTTTGAAGACATACGCTTGAGCAAATCCAGCCTTTCCTCCACCTCGTCAAGCTCGTCGGGGTCGCTTTCCGCCGATGACAGAAGCGAACGGATTTCTGAGCAGCAGTCCTCAAGCTCGTACTTCGCGTCGGTAATCCGCTGAGACACAGCCGCCGCGCCGTCGTACATTCCCGCGGCGTTTTCAAGCTCATAAGCCGCATCGCTGACGCTGTCTATTCCGCCGCCGTCCGCCATAAGGCTTTCATAAGCGGAGTTGAGCGCGTCGATAATGTCCTGCGCGTTTCTCAGAAAGCTTCGCCGCTGAGTCAGCGTCTCCGTTTCGCCGACGGTGATCTCCGCCTCCTCCAGCTCATTTATCTGGTAGGTGAGCATATCTATCCGCCGCGCCTTCTGCTGCTCGTCTGTGTCGATTGACCTTATCTTTGACTGAATATCAAGGAGATTTTCATAGCTCTTTGTGTATTTCTCAATAAGGCTTTGGTTTTCACCGAAATCGTCAATGAATGAGCAGTGATTTTCGGGTTGGAGAAGGGACTGACTGTCGTGCTGACCGTGAATGTTTATAAGGTGAGAGCCTATCGCTTTGAGCGTGGAGACCGTTACGGGATTGCCGTTGACGGTGCAGATGTTCTTGCCGTCTTTTTTGATAAGGCGCGAGAGAATGACGCTGCCGTCGCACTCGATTCCCATTTCATTGAGAAGCTCGGAAACTTCGCCGCCCGTATTTTCAAAAACCGCTGAAACCCTGCCGCTTTCCGCGCCTGTTCTGATGAGCTCCTTTGAGGTGCGCTCGCCTGTAACGGCGTTTATGGAGTCGATTATGATTGACTTACCTGCGCCCGTCTCACCTGTCATAACATTGAAGCCGTCTTCAAAATCTATATCTGCAAGCTCGATTATTGCTATGTTTTCAATTTTAAGCTTAGCAAGCATACGATTTCACCGTCATTTCAGAAGTTTGGTTATTGATTCGGAAAGCTCCTTTGCAAGCTCGGCATTACGGCAGAGGGCAAAGATTGTATCGTCGCCCGCTATCGTGCCTACGAGGCCTTCCCACTGCATATTGTCAAACGCGGCGCACGCCGCCTGAGCCATGCCGTTGTAGCATTTAATGACGGTTATGTTTTCTGCTGCATCGGTTGAGATAACCGAATGAGCGAATATGGCGTTAAACTTTGAAAGGAATTCGTCGGTGTTGCTTTTGTTTTCGACATAATGATAAACGCCCTGCTTATTCATCTGCTTAACAAGGTTAAGCTCCTTGATATCTCTTGACACCGTCGCCTGAGTTGTTGAGCAGCCTCTTTCCCTGAGCTTTTCAAGAAGCTCCTCCTGAGTGCTGACGGTGTAATGGGAAATAATGTTCAGTATTTCCGAATGTCGGTTCTTTTTCATCTATCATGCCGCCTTTCAAAGCCTGCGCTGAGCAAGTTTATTGTTGAGTACATCAAGAAATGTATCGGATTTTATTCTTATAAATTCCCCGTAAACGGGTGCTTTGGTAACAGTTATAACACAGCCCTTTGTGAGCTTCAGAGTGTCTCCGTCGCAGGAAACATTTATGTTGTCTGAATTGCAGACGACGGAAAGCTCGGTGTCGGGCTTGAAAATCATCGCCCTTGAAAAAAGGGAGTGGGTGCATATGGGCGTCAGAAGCATGCTTTCAATCTGCGGGACAACCACGGGGCCGCCTGCCGAGAGATTGTAAGCCGTTGAGCCTGTCGGGGTTGAGATAATTATGCCGTCCGTGAAATAATCGTTTATCACATTTCCGTTACAGCGGACGGATACTTCTATCATTTTTATCTGCCCGCCGCGCGCGGCGACAACATCGTTAATGCAGTATTTCTCCGCAATTTTTTCGCCGTCCTTTGTTACAGCGGCTTTGAGCATCATGCGCCTGTCGAGGGAATATTTGCCGTCCTTGAGAAGCGAGAGCAGCTCGAGCTCCGCAGGTTCAAGCCCTGCCATGAACGCAAGACGACCTGCGTTCACGCCTAAAACGGGCTTGCCGTATTTGGCGCAGTGGAGTATCGTTCCGTCGCCGCCGACCGAGATAATGACATCACATTCGTCAATCATCTGACCGAACGGAAAAAAATCGACATCACAGCTCTCGAACTCAGCGCGGAGGGCTTCGTCTGCAACGGCTCTGATTTCAAGCTCACTTAATTTTGAGAGCAGGCTCACGGTAACCGCGTGCGCGTTTTTTCTTGTTAAATTGGGAATTATCGCGGCAACCACGGCTGTCTCCCCTTTCATTTGTCAAGCTCAGCGTGGGAAAGTGAAACAAGCTCCTCAGGCGAAATCGCCGAGAGATTTTTTGTCTCATCACTTTTGACAATATGCATTAAGTATTCTATATTGCCCTCGGGGCCTTTTATCGGCGAGAAGTCAAGGTTTTTGACCGTAAATCCGTTTTCCACAGCAAAATTGCAGATATTCTCCACAACCATTGTGTGAATTTTCGGGTCCTTGACAACGCCCTTTTTGCCAACATTTTCTTTGCCCGCCTCGAACTGCGGCTTTATAAGGCAGACAGCCTGACCACCGTCCTTTAAAAGCTCGCGCATGACGGGAAGAATTATTTTAAGAGAGATAAACGAAACATCGACGCTCGCAAAGTCAACATCCTCGGGTATCTGCTCGTGGGTAACATATCTGAAATTTGTGCGTTCCATGTTCACAACGCGCTCGTCGGTGCGAAGCTTCCACGCAAGCTGACCGTAGCCGACATCAATGGAGTAAACCTTTTTCGCTCCGTGGGAAAGCATGCAGTCGGTGAAGCCGCCCGTTGATGCGCCGATGTCCATACACACGCAGTCGGTAAGGTCAATGTCGAATTTCTCGGCAGCTTTCTGTAATTTAAGTCCGCCGCGGCTGACAAAGGGATTTGTGCTCCCTCTGACCTCGATTTTATCGTCAGGCTTTACAACAGCGCCGCCCTTGAGCTCCTTCTGCCCGTTGAGATAAACCTGCCCTGCCATAATCAGAGCCTTGGCTTTCTCGCGGGATTCCGCGAGCCCCTGTTGATAAACGGCAATGTCAAGCCGTAATTTTTCGCTCAAGATAATACCTCCGCATTTATGTGTAGTATTCGTCGTTTTCCCATTTCAACGGGTTGGTTTCAATGTATTGATACACCGCAAGGAAATCTTTTTCATTGCGGATGATGTGGTCGTAGAAGGACTCCTGAAACACTCTGTCGATTTCATAATTCTGTCTGCATATCCGTGTTGCAAGAGATTTAAAAGTACCCACGACAGCCGACAATGTAGGGCAGGGGCTTGCCCCTGCCGCCGTATTATCAATAACGATAACGGCGTGAATATGATTAGGCATTATAACATATTTTTCGATTTTTATGCCTTGATACCTGTTTTCTAAATCAAGAAGCTGTCCCTCTGCGATCTTCCCCATATCCGTCAGCTTTACCTCGGCAGGGGCAAGCCCCTGCCCTACGACAATCTCGGAGAGAATACGCCGTCTTTTATGCGTACAGACGGTTACAAAATAATAACCGTTCTGACCGTAATCGTAATTTTTTAATCTTCTTGATTTTCGTCTCGGTTCATTCATTTTCCATAACCTTTTCGGCTATTTTCTGACTGCTGAGACCGTATTTATCCATGAGGGACGCTATGCTCGCCTGACTGACGAAGCAATCCTCAATCGCGGTGAGGCTGTAATCTCCCTTGTACCCTTTCTGAAGCAGGGTCGCCGCAAGCTTTTCGCCTATTCCGCCGCTGCGCACGCCCTCCTCAAAGAAGAATATCTTTTTTGCTTCCAGAGCAAGCTCAACCGCCTTTTCGTCAATCGGACGGATTCTGTTGAGCTTTAAAATGCCCGCGCTGATTCCGTTTTCTTTGAGAATTCTGAGCGCGCCGCAGGCACAGCCGAAAACTCTGCCGTAGGTTACTATTAAAACATCGCTCTTTTCGCCGTAGAAATCAAAGGCGGAAAGGCTGGGTTGGTAATCGTCGGGTATCTGATACTCGCCGCCGCGCGGATACCTCACCGCGACAACGCCGCCGCACCTGTAAAACGCGTCGCCGAAATCGACTTTCATTTCATCGTAGGTGGAGGGCGAATATATCGTAACATCGGGGATACTGCTCAGAAACGAAACATCGTAAATTCCGTTGTGAGTTTCGCCGTCGTCGCCGACAAATCCCGCTCTGTCAATGGCAAGCACCATTTTCTGACGCTGAAGCGCACCGTCGTGAACAATCTGGTCGTAGCACCTCTGGAGGAATGTGGAATACACCGCAAAAACGGGAAGCATTCCGCCCTTTGAAAGACCTGAGGAAAATGTTACGGCGTGCTCCTCGGCGATGCCTACATCAAAAAATCTGTTGCTATAATCCTTGCTGAACTTTTCAAGCCCCGTGCCGAGCGTCATGGCGGCGGTGATAAGGCAGATTCGCCTGTCTTTCTCTGCCATTTTGCACATAAGCTCGCCGAACTCACTGCCGAAAGAATCGCTTTTGCTTTTCGGCTCGCCCGTATCGACATCAAAATTGGAAACTCCGTGGTAGCGCGAGGGAGATTTTTCCGCAAAATCGTAGCCCTTGCCCTTTATTGTATTGACATGAAGAAGAACGGGATTGGATATGCTCTTCGCCGTTTCCATTGCCTCGCACATCTGCTCAATGTTATGACCGTCGATAGGCCCCATATAGCGTATGCCCATATCCTCAAACATGGTGCTTTTGTAAATAAGATTTTTTATCTTCGTTTTCAGTCTGAAAGCGTGATTTGCAAGCTCCTGACCGACGAACGGGATTTTGCTTAAGATTTTTTCAAGCGTGTCTTTCATTCTGACATAACGCTTTTTGGAGCGCGTTATCGCAAGATACCTCGCGACTGAGCCGACGTTCTTTGAGATTGACATTTTATTGTCGTTGAGAATTATTATCAGCTTGCTGTCTGACCGCCCCGCGTTGTTGAGAGCCTCATAGACAAGTCCGCCCGTGAGTGAGCCGTCGCCTATGACGGCAACGGTGTAATCGCCGTGCTTTTTTATGCTGTTGGCGCAGGCAAGACCGTAAGCCGAGGAAATTGAAACGCTGCTGTGTCCGCTGTAAAAAGTGTCGTGCTCGCTTTCGTCGGGGCGCGAGAAGCCCGAAATGCCGCCCTCTTTTCTGAGGGTGGAGAATCTGTCATATCTGCCCGTGAGCAGCTTGTGGGTGTATATCTGATGCCCGACATCCCATACGATTTTGTCGTTCGGAGAGTCAAAGCATTTGTGAATGGCAATTGTCAGCTCCACCGCGCCTAAATTAGAGGCGAGATGACCGCCGTTCGCCGAAACGGTTTTAATGAGAACCTGCCTTATTTCCTGCGCGAGCTCTGAGAGCTGCTCGTCAGACAAATTCTTAATATCGGACGGAGATTTAATTTTATCAAGATAACTGACTTCGCTCATTTTACCACTTCTCTTCCGCGACGCCGATTTATATTGAAACTTACTTATTCCTTTTTTCCATTTCGTCCGCAAAATCGCAGAGGCTCTGTATGTCGCCGTCAATGCCCGCAAGAGCTTCTTTCGCTTCGGCGGTGAGGCGTGAAACCGCTTCTCTTGAGCCGTCAAGCCCGAGAGCGGAAACGTAGGTTGATTTTTCGTTTTCCTTATCGCTGCCTATCGGCTTGCCGAGGGCTTCTTCATCGCCCGTAACATCGAGAATGTCATCGACAATCTGAAAAGCAAGGCCGATGCCCGCGGCGTATTTTTCCGCGCAGTCGATTTTGTTGCTGTCGGCATTCGCGGCAATACAGCCGAGAACGCAGGAAACTCTGATAAGCTCGCCCGTTTTGAGAGCGTCTGTTTCTTTGAGTCTGTCAAGACAAACCTGCTTGCCCTCGTTTTCAAGGTCCATTACCTGACCGCCGACCATGCCGCACACACCTGCCGCTTTCGCAAGCTCGGCGATGCCTTTAACGGTAAGCTCGGGGGGAAGGTCTGCCTTTGCCGCTGTCTCGAACGCAAGTGTCAGAAGTCCGTCACCCGCAAGAAGCGCGTTAGCTTCGCCGAAAGCCACATGGCATGAAGGCTTGCCGCGGCGGAAATCGTCGTCGTCCATGCAGGGCAGGTCATCGTGAATAAGGGAATAGGTGTGTATCATTTCGACAGCGCAGGCAAAAGCCATGGCTTTCTCCTGCTCGCCGCCGCAGACCTTGCAGAACTCCAGCACAAGCGAGGGGCGTACCCTTTTGCCGCCGTTGCGAACGGAATATCTCATCGCCTGTGAAACAACATCGTCGCCCTTCGGGAGATACTCCTCAAGAGCTGAGTTGATTATATCTGTATAATTCATCATTCTGCCTCCTTTTCGGAGAGCTTTGTTATTTTCAGCTTTGCGTTTTCAAGGCAGGAATTGCAGAAGGTTGTGAGCTTCGTGCCCTCCTCAAAGAGCTTTAAGGATTCCTCAAGCGAGAGACTGCCCGAGTCGAGCTGAGCCGCGATTTCTTCAAGCCTTTTAAGTGCTTCTTCATAAGTCATTTTTTTCATTTATATTACCTCAGTCAGCCGTAACGGAAACCTCTCCGTCATGGAATTTAAGATTGAGCCTGTCGCCCGTATTAATCTTTTCTGCGCTTGCGACAATACTGCCGTCCTTATAAGCGACCGCATATCCTCTTGACAGAACTTTCATCGGATTCAGCGCGTCAAGCCTTGCGGCGGCGGAAGCGAGTCTTCCGCTTTTGACGGTGAAAATTTCGTTTATCTTATCGTAAATTCTCTGAGAGAGAATATCGACAGTCTGAATATTTTTTTCAATAACCGCTTCGGGGTTGAGATACTGAAGCCGTTTCGCTATAAAATCAATCTGCTCTTTTTCGCTCGTGATTTTATACTCAACGCACTCTCTGCACTGGGCGTAAAGCGAATTTACCAAAAGGCTCTGCTCTCTTATATCGGGCACCGCAAGCTCAGCCGCCGCTGACGGCGTAGGAGCACGCAGGTCAGCTACAAAATCGCTTATGGTGAAATCTGTTTCATGACCGACGGCGGAAATAACCGGAATATCGCTTTCGGCAATCGCCATGGCAACGATTTCTTCGTTGAACGCCCACAAATCCTCCGCTGAGCCGCCTCCCCTGCCGACGATTATTACATCAGCTCCGTCAAGGGCGTTGAACTCTTTTATCGCGTTGGCAATCTGCCCTGCTGCCAGAGCTCCCTGCACCTGAACGGGGGCGATAACAAGCTCCGTCATCGGAAAGCGTCTTGTGATTATGTTGATTATATCGTGAATCGCCGCGCCCGTGTCCGACGTTACAACGCCGACTCTCTGCGGAATTTCGGGAATAGGCTTCTTTCGCTCAGCGTCAAAAAGTCCTTTTGCGGCGAGCTTAGCTTTAAGCTGCTCAAACGCGACCGCCAGCGCGCCCGCGCCAGCAGGCTGCATATCGTCAATATATAGCTGATAAACGCCGTCGCGCTCAAAAACCGAAACTCTGCCGCGGATGAGAACTCTCATTCCGTTCTCGGGCGTGAAGCGAAGCCGCTGATTGGAAAATCTGAACATCACCGCCTTGACGGAACATTCGCCGTCCTTGATGCTCATGTAGTAATGCCCCGTCCTGTAATGGTTGGTGAAGTTTGAGATTTCACCCTCCACAAAAACGGTCTGGAGATTCCTGTCGCCGTCAATGAGCGACTTTATATATGTATTAAGTTGTGTTACCGTAAGAACAGACGGTGTTCCCATTAGTATCACCCTATTTACGCTTTAATGAATAATGAATGATGAATATTGAATAATGAATAATTTCGGAAAAGCTCCGCTTTTGAACATTATATTCGGGGCAACAGGAATATAATTCTAAAGTTTTGAGGTCGATACGGAATATATTACCGTAATTTTCACCTCTTCACTATTCACTGTTACTTCTCACTTCAAGTTCTATCCCTCTGACGAAGGAGCTGTCAGCAAAGCTGACTGAGGGAGAGAAATCAGATATTTATTTGCCTGATTTAAGAGCGGTAAGATACGCGATTCCCGCCGCGTTGTCGCAGGAAAATTCGCTCTTTGCGAAGTACGCGTCGAACTTCTTTGAAAGCGCGGAGCTGATAACCTTACTCGACATTACGCCGCCTGCGAATACAATCGGCATATCGCCGAGAGCGGAGAGCTGATACTCAGCCATTTTTGAAAGCGCGGTCATGATGTAATCTATGCAATAGCGGCAGATATCCTCTTTGCTCTCGCCGTTTGCGAACATCGCTCTGCATTTATTTTCAACGCCCGAAAGACAGCAGCTGCCGTCCTTGAGCTTGACATTTATCTTATACTTTTTATCGCTTTTCTGCGCAAGCTCATCGACAAATCTGCCTGCGGGAAAAGGAAAGCCGAGCATGACGCCCACTCTGTCAACCGCCTGCCCTGCTTTAAGGTCGAGGGAGGAAGCGAGCATCTCAGCCTTGATTATCTCGTCCTTATCGGGAGTTACGAGAAGCGCGTCAGTCGTTCCGCCCGAAACATGAAAAGCAAGGAACGGCTTGTCGAAAAGTGATTCATTTCCGACGGAATACACCGCCGCCGCAATGTGCCCCTGCTGATGAGAAAATGTATAAAGCGGCTTTTTTGCCGCGGCGCAGATGCTTCTCGCGGCGTTCACCCCTGCTAAAAAGCACGGCATATATGAGCCTGTCTGCCGTCTCGGAGCGTCCGAAACACCGACTGATGAGATTTCACCGTCAAAGCCGTCAAACAGCTCTTCCATTAAAACGGGAAGCTGGACGGTGTGGTGAAAAACCGCATCGCTCTGCCGAAGCCCGAGCTCGCCCTCTTTGACGGGGAGGAGCTTCTTTTTCTGCATCACCGTACCGTCGGAATTATACAAAGCGCAGGACGTAGTATAGTTACTTGTGTCTATGCCTAAAAAGGTCATTTTATCCCCTCGCTACCGCGCCGAGAACGCCGTTGACAAAGGTCTTGTCCTCATCTGTGCCGTAGGTTTTGCAGATGTTGACCGCTTCGCTGATAATAACACCGACGGGAGCGGGCTTGCTTAAAGTCAGCTCATAAACGCCGAGACGAAGCACGGCAAGAGCTACCTTTGAAAGCCTTGACTTGCGCCACGAGCGCAGATGCTTCTCGATGGTTTCGTCAATCTCCTCAAGGTTTCTGTCGATTCCCTTTGCGGCAAGCTTTGCCTTTTCACAAACGGTAAGGTTTTCGCTTTCGTTGGCAAACTCGATAAGCTCGTCTATTGTTACATCGTCGTTAAACAACTTTTCAAATGTCAAAATAAAGGTCTGCTCTCTTGCGCTCATTTTTTCCGCCATTTTTTCGTCCCCCTCAAAAAAAGAATCCCCCTGATGAAGTTCAGAGGGAACGTATAAAAAAGCAATATTAAGGTTTAAAGTTGCATTTTTGAGTGTATAATATACATCCCTCTTGTGCATTGTATCACACAATTTCACAATACTCAATACCTAAAACAAAAAAATATGCAATTTTTTTGGTATATATTCATTTTTTTGTTTCGTTTCGGGCAAATAGAGCCGAAAATCCGTGAATTTTTTTATTATAATTGATATCTTCCATTTTTTATAAAAGTATGATATAATGAATAAAAAATCATAAGGAGAGATTTTCATGGCAACAATTTTCACAAGATTTATCAGCCTTTTCATCTCAGTTTTAATGTTCGTTACCGCGCCCCTCGCGCTTCTGAGCGGCGAAAAGCAGCAGAAGATTTCACACGCTGAGGAAGGCTGCAAGCTGAGTTTCGCGACGATTTCCGACGTTCACATGAAGAACATGTGGGGCGAGCAGAAGGTGCTTGAGCTCGGACTTTACGACATGGAAAAAGCTGAAGACCAGCTTGACGCGCTTGTATATACAGGCGACATCACCGACCACGGCTACATTGAGATGTGGGACAGAGTTGCTGACGCGATGTCAAAATTCACACCCGCAAAGGAAAGCTTCCTTGTTGTCGGCAACCACGACACATGGGGCCCGAACCGCGACGAATTCGACAACCCCGTTGACGGCGTTAAGCCCACATTCATCAAATACAACAAGCAGATAAGCGACCGCGATATTACCGAAATGTATTTCAGCGACATCGTTAACGGCTACTATTTCATCTGCCTCGGCTCTGAGGAAGACCACACAGACGCGTTCATAAGCGATGCTCAGCTTCAGTGGTTTGACGCTGAAATGCAGAAGGCGCAGGCGACAGGACTTCCGATTTTCGTATTCCTGCATCAGCCGATTATCGGCACACACGGTCTGCCCTACAACTGGGAGCTTGATAAGAACTATGATGAAGACGACGGCGGAATCGGCGCACAGAACGACCAAGTTGTTGAAATCCTCAAGAAGTACGACAATGTATTCTTCATCACAGGTCATATTCACACAGGTCTTAAAGAGGAAGGCGCAAAAATCGGCGTTGAATATGCTTCCGTTGAGTACATGGACAACAATAACGGCAACAAGATTACCCTTATAAATGTTCCCTGCTATATGTATTTTGATTTCACACGCGGCGGTCATTTCGGCAACGGCTGCGGCTATGTAATTGAAGCATACGAAAACAAGGTTCTTCTTCGCGGCAGAAACTTCATCACAGGCAAATATCTCACAAAATATGATGTTGAAGTTCCGCTTGTTGATGTAAGCGCACGATAAGTTATTATATAATTGTATAGTTAAAGACCTCCGCGGAGCGTTATGTTCTGCGGAGGTTTTTTATATTCGGGACGCCGAGGACGTCGTCCCCTACAAGGTCAAATTGAGCCGTGCGGTTGTAGAGGTTGGCGTCCCCGACAACCCGTGGATTTACGGCAAATCTCAGATATAACACATACCGTGAAAAAAAATTGTTGCAAATCTTCCGCATCGTCCACCCAATTATAAAATTTTAACCGTGATACCCCGAATATGAAAACGGGCGATTCGTGAATCGCCCCTACCGCCGAGGACAGGAGAATATACGAGAATTTTAGCGGCAGGGGCAAGCCCCTGCCCTACATTCACTATTACTTCTTACTTCAAGTTCTACCCCTCCGTCGTGCTACGCACGCCACCTCCCCTGACAAGGTGAGGCGAGTCAGGCTCCCTCTGATGAGGGAGCTGGATTTTGCGAAGCAAAAGACTGAGGGAGAGATAACGCGAGATTAACGACGGGCGATTGATAATCGCATCTACGACGAAATTGTGCAGATTTCAGATACGGCAAGGGCAAGCCCACAGCCCTACAAGCAAGAACAAAAGATTTGATAAACGAATACTGTGATAAAGAGTTATCGCAAATTTTCCGCATCGTCCGCAAAACTGCAAAATTTCAACCGTGTTGCCCCGACGATGAAGACGGGCGATTCGTGAATCGCCCCTACCAGCAAGGACGGGAAATTGTGCGGATATTGAGAGAAAGATTTGATAAATCTTCCGCATCGTCCTCACAGATTAAAAATTTTAACATCGTTACCCCGAATAAAAAAAGCACGCCGAAGCGTACTTTTGTAATCTTTAAAATTCAGCCGTTTTGAACGACTTTTATATAAAGTGCTTTCGCACGGATTTGAGGTTTTGCCGCAGAGCCGTCTCTGCCGTGAGATGCTCAGCGGTTGCTGCCTGCGATTGCGTCGAGCTTAAGGATGTTGATTAACTTGCTCCAGGAAAACTTGCTGTGTGCAACTTCATCAAGAAGCTTCTGCTCGTACTCGTAAAGTTCGTTGTTCATGCATTTCACTCTCCTTTCGTATGTCTTACAGTTACATTATAGCACTGAATCATAAAAAGTCAAGTCAAATTGCACAAATCAGATAACAAATCTTTATGTATTTTGCTAATATATTTTGTTAATATTGCTAAACCGATGTTGATTTTCTTGTCGAATTTAACAACAAATCATTTTTTGACCACAAGAAGGGAATTATAATCCTTTCTTATAAGGCAGGCTGTGGGGCGGATAAGGTCGGCAGGTCGTGAGCGAAGCTTGTATTCGCTGCCGTTTTTTGTATATATCGCCGACGAGCCGCCGCCGTCAAGGTTCACCGCTCTGTCCGCGCCGTAGGATTTCATAAGAAGCGCAAGGTCAACGAGCGACGCGCCGTTGGAATATTCGGGAATTCTGCCGTCAACAACAAGAATGAGCACATTGCCGTCCTTTTTAACGCCTGCGCAGGTGCGCGGATGCCTTACGAATGAAAACGGCTCGAGCGGTGCGTAATCAAAAATCTCGCCGTCTTTGAGAACCATCTGTATGCCTGCCGCCGCCTGCTCAAGCTCTGCGACAATTCCCGCGCTCTCTTTCGTGTCGGTCAGCACATGAGTGCCGTCCTTTTTAACACCGATAAACGGGCGTGTGCTGTTCTCGTTGGCGACAACTTTTCCGTTTTTGACGCACAATCCCGACGGGTGGAAATCGCCGAACATATCGAAGAAATCAGCATTCACCGCGGCGATAACATCTTTGCCGTTTTTAACAGCGCAGTCAATCATGTCGGGGATTGTCGCGCGGACATTTCTGCTCTCATAGCCGTCGTCGGGCGTGCCGATATAGACAGAAGCAAGGGAAGTGTCAACCTCCGCAAGGAAAGCGTGAACGGGCGCGCCGTTCTTATCCTTATAAAGAATGTGGCTGTAGGCAACACCGTCGGCAAGAGCTTCACTCTCGCGCGAGGTTTCTGTGAGTCCGCTGTCGTACTGCTTTAAAAGCTCCGCTTCGTCGGCAAAAACAGGATTGCCGTAAGTGAAAGTATAACTGCATTTCGGGCCGTGCGGTCTTATGGCGTTAAATGTGATAACAAGCTCTGTGTTTTCATTCACGGAGCTTTTTTCAATATAAAACACATGGCTTTTGCGGTCGAACGGCTCCTCGTCGTTGATGGCGTCGGTATAAGTCCTGCCGTCAACAAAAAGCTGAGCGTTAAAGGTCGGGCGTTTAACGCAGATAACGACCTTTATTTTTTCGCCGCAGTCGAGCCAGTTGATGTCCGTTATGAAGCCCCTGCCCAGACGGAAGCCCTTTTTTATTTTAGCTGATGACATTTTATCACTTCTTTTTCTTAAAATATGCCTTGATGCGGGCGATTGAATCGCCGCTACAAATGCACCGACGAAAATCTGCGGAAATCTGACGGGCGATTCGTGAATCGCCCCTACTGATATTGTACGGATTTTCGACACGGGCGATTGATAATCGCCCCTACTTATTTATATGACGGGTCAAGCTGCTGAAGCTCGTGGTAGGTGTCAATCTCTACTATATCGGACATCTGACAGTGCCGCACCTCAACATTATATCTGCCCTTGAAGATTTCGAGCGGAACCATGTCCCAGAATGTGTTTCTGCCGTCCTCAAACTCGTTATACACCTTTGTGTAATCCTCTCTGAGCTTCGCGCTGTCCTCTTTCGTCCAGTAGGATATGCCGTACTCATTGTAGCAGTAATTATTGCCCTTGCAGAATTTTCTGATATATCCGCCCTCGACCTCAAAGCACCAGTCGTCCGTCTGTAAAGCGTATGAGCCGAGAATGTTGCTGCAATACTGATATTTTGTGATAACATCGGGGTTGGAGATATACAAATCCGCCTCGCACAGATAGCAGGAATCAATCTT
Organism: Acutalibacteraceae bacterium; assembly: GCA_045640865.1. Classification (GTDB taxonomy): domain Bacteria; phylum Bacillota; class Clostridia; order Oscillospirales; family Acutalibacteraceae; genus CAG-488. Next base: position 15,330 of record JAZUFU010000028.1, read on the forward strand.
GTCAATAACGCGCATAATTGAAGAAATGCTGTTAGTTGTGTCGAATTCGTCATTATCCGCAAAGGTGATGAACGGATATTTTTCGCGAAGCTCGTCAAACATCTCTTTTTTATAGCCGCGGACGATTATTATTTCTTCCACCCCGGCGCGGACAAGCGCGTCAATGAGTGTGTCGATAATCCGCACACCGTTTATTTTCACAAGCGGTTTGGGGCGTTCGAGGGTAATGGGCACCATTCTTGAGCCGAAGCCTGCCGCCATGATAACCGCGCGCTTTACTCTATATGGCTCAAGGCTTTCGATGCCCTTATCTGTAATCGAAAGCTCAGAGCCGTCTTTTTTTATCAGATTGCTGTCGGACAGCAGTTCAATGTCATTTTCAATTATCGACGCAGATATTTTAAGAGCGTCGGAAAGCGATCTTAAATTGCTGACCTGCGCGCCGTTTTTCTCAAGTAATCTGAGAATTTCAAACTGGCATCGGCTGAGACTCAATTAAACCTCTCCTGTCGTACTGTAAATTAAAGCTGAATGTATTTCTTTCTCAGTCTGTCAACTCTGCCGTTGATTACGGAAAGGACAGCCTTTGCTTCTTCTTTTTCCGCTTCTGTTCCCGTTACATACTGCTTCATGAGTCTGCCCTCTTCAAAGCAGAGCTCGTCGTGAAGCGGGAAGTAGTTTTTAAGCAGGAAGCAGGAATACTTTGCAAGTCTGCTGTCGCCTACAATGCGGAACTCCTCGCTTATAGTGTCAACCGCAACGGAGTAAAAATCCTTGATTGATTTTATGAGCTGAGTGCACTCGTTTTCGGGTGAGAAAACGATTGTTGAGCAGATGAACGCACCCTTGTTTCTCTCATAAGAACAATGGCTGTCGGTGCTGCCGACTATCGGAACAACATTGCCCTTTGCTTTTTCTTCATAATATCTTATTGTCTGGAAGCCGTTCTGCTCAAAATATCTCTCGCCGCCAAGAACCTCAAAGGCGTCAAACGGCTTCTGAGCGAACATATAGTCCGTAAAGGTTTCGGGTGAATGATAGCCGCCGCGTCTTTTCCAGTTGGGATGAGCGAAAATTCCGAGACCGTTTGCTTTTTTTATCTCGTCAAAAGTCCATTTGCATACTGCATAAGGGATTCTTTCGATGTTGTCGGGAAGCACTGCGTTATCGGCAAGAGCCTGCATTTTGTCCGCAAACTCCTTGAGAGTCATGACCTCGGGAGCTTTTTCGGGGCAGGACGCGCGAAGCTCGGGAGCTTTGCCGACCTCCTCAACATGAACGGACTCAACCATTGCGTTGATTGAGTATTCACCGCCGAAGTTGATGATGTGAATATCGTTTCTCAGTCCGTTGATTTCGGGAAGATGAACCTCCTCACCGGGTACCATTGTGAGCTCAACGGGGCAGTCCTTATATGCGTTGATAGCGCGCAGAGAGGGATAATATCTTCTGTGGTCGGTTATCGCAAGGAAGTCATAGCCGTGGCGGCGGTAGTTTGCCGCAACAACCTCGGGGGCTTCGTCGCCGTCGGAAAGGTATGTGTGAAGATGCAGGTCGCCGATATAGGGATAACGCTTTGCAAGCTCGCCCGAAACAGCATAAACGCTGAAGGTTTTGATGTTCTTTTTCTCCTCACCTGCTTTTGAGAAAATAAGGTTATATTCCTGCTCGGACGCGAATGTATGCTTAAAAGCGAAGCCGCCCTCGTCTGTGCAGGTAACTTTAATTTCGTCATGGTCGGCGGTAAGGTGGAAGTCTGTATATTGACCGCCGTCAAAACCGACGATTTCAAGGTCGTATTCAGCTCCCGCAACAAAATCGGGGTCGCTGCCGAGCGGACGGATATTTATTTCTACCTCTTTCCCTGCCGCAAAAACAAGCGGGAAAACATCGTATTTCTGTAATTCGGTATTAGGTGCAAAAGACATAATAAAAACTCCTTTATATTTAATATAAATACACATATATAATACATTTTTAAATCCGTTTTGTCAATTATTCATTTGACTGTTCGGCTCAAAAACCATGTCGGATTCATCGACGCTGCTGTTGATAATTCTGAGATTTTTCACGGGCATATTCGAGCTGACAAAATGCTCAACGGGTTTTAAAATTTTTACGCCGTCAAAGAGCAGGTTTTCGACTGTCGGAGCCTCGCAACCCCTGTAGTAGCTCCTCAGATATTCGTCAAATGAGGTGTGGATATAAACTCCGCGCCGTCTCGGATTTTCGAGGGTGATATTCCTGCACACAATATTTCTGCACCCTGCGACGGCGGAAATCTCATCACGGGAATAGCCGAGGTGAGTTCTCACCCACATTATGCCGTCAAGCTCCTTGTAACCGAAGTCAAAATCGGGCTTCGTCAGCGAAACATACGGCGTGTTGTCGGGCTGCATAACCACACGGTACATTCCCTTTTCCGTAAGAATCGCGTCGGAATGATAAACCGTCATGCCCTCTTTCCACTCGCGCGCCGTACCCGTGAGAATACGGATAAAAAAGCTCTCGGTTTTATAGCCGGGAAGTTCAACGCAGTTCTCGATAAGTCCGTCGGAAATACTGCCGAAATTGGGATTTGACACGGAATAATCGGCGCAGTTAATCGCAATCGCGTCGTCAAAGGTGCGGAATTTGCTGTCTTTCACGACGAAATTTCTGCCCGTGCCGAAGTGAACACCGTCCTTCATGCCCTCAAGGTGAACTCGCTGAACCATAACATTCTCAAAGTCGGAAATCTGAATCGCGTAGTCCTTTTTCATAAGGTCGGTTATCGTGATGTCCTCGACCGTGAGATTTTTCACATAGAGAAAAGCGATGTGTCCGCGAAGTCCCGTTATGATGTTTTCACTCTCGGGCGAAGCTCCTGCACTTTCAACGCCGTTTACGCAGATATGCGCTCCGCTGAGCGTGATGTTTTCGTTGAAGTGCCCCGAAAAAGCTCCCTCATTTATGAAAAGATTGCCCTCAAGGCGGCTGTCAGAAAGCGGAACTCGGCGGAGAATTACGCCGTCGGCAAATTTAACATGAGTGTCCGACGGAATTTTAACCGTGCCTGCCATATCGTAAATACCCTGTCGGGTTACTTCGACGCTTTCGCAAGCGTCAATCGCACTCTGCAAAGCGGCGGTGTTTTCTTCTCCCGAAGCGGAGGGCAGAAAGCCGAAACTTTCGGCGTTGATTTTTTCTGAATTTCTCATCGCAAAGACCTCACATTCAGTTGTTGCCGAGTTCCCAGAACGCGACCGCGCCCGCGGCGGCAACATTGAGGGAATCGACATTATTTGACATCGGAATTTTGATTACATAGTCGCTTTTTTCCACGGTTTCGGATCTCAGTCCGTCGCCCTCAGAGCCTAAAATCACGGCGAGCCTCGGCTCAGCGGCAAGGCGTTTATCCTTGATTGAAATCGAGTTGTCGTTGAGAGCCATTGCGGCTGTTTTGAAGTTGAGAGCGTGAAGCTCATCGACGATGTTGGGGGCTTTTGAAATCGCCCACGGAACGAGAAAAACATTGCCCATGCTCACTCTGATTGCACGCCTGTAAAGCGGATCGCTGCACGAAGCGGCGAGAATAACCGCGTCCATATTAAGAGCCGCCGCTGAGCGGAACGCCGCGCCGACATTCGTGGGATTCATCACATTTTCGAGCACGGCAACACGGGTTTTGCCCTCGACAACCTCCGCAACGGTTTTCATCTTCGGGCGGTGCATGGCGCAGAGAACGCCCCTTGTGAGCATGAAGCCGGTGAGCTGAGTGAGAACGTCAAACTCCGCGGTGAAAACGGGAATGTCGCCGCACCTCTCAATTATCTCTTTCGCCTGCGTTTCGATGTGCTTTTTTTCAACAAGAATCGAAATCGGCTCACAGCCTGCGTCGAGTGCTCTTTTGACAACATTCGGGCTTTCGGCAATGAAAATTCCCTGCTCGGGATGCTCGCGGTTGAGAAGCTGATTTTCAGTAAGTCGCGCGTAAATATCAAGCTCGGGCGAGCTGAAATCGGTTATTTCAATAATGTTCGGCATAAAAAACTCCTTAAACATATTCTAAGTTAATAATATCACGCTGTTAAAAATTGTCAACAGCTGAGCACTTGCCAAAAAAGAAAAACGGTGGTATAATGACAAATCATACATATTAGGAGACTTGACAATGAAAAAAATTATTTCAGCAATTCTCGCGGCTGTTCTTTTTGTTATGGGAACAGTTGCTTCTTTCGCCGCTGAGAGCGACGGCAGACAGCTTCAGTTCAACAAGGACGGCAAATTCAAGATCATGCTTCTTGCCGACCCGCAGGACGGCTATCCGATAAGAGAGGATTTTATCTATCTTCTCAGCGAGGCTCTTGACAAAGCCGAGCCCGACCTTGTTGTCTTTTTAGGCGACAATGTCATGGGTGCTGACGAATGGTCGCTCGAAAAATACAAAATGGGATTTGACCAGATGCTCGCGCCGATAGTTGAGCGCGAAATCCCGTTCACGCTTGTTTTCGGCAATCATGACGAGGAAAGCAGCCCCGGACTTACAAAGGAACAGATTCTTGAAATCTATCAGAGCTTCGACGGCTGTCTTGCATACGACGCTGTGCCCGAGCTTCACGGCTGTGGCACTCACAACCTGCCCATACTCTCCTCCGACGGCACGCACACTGCGTTCAACCTCTGGATGATGGACAGCGGCTCTTACGCCTACACCGAGAAAACGGGCAACCATTACGACTGCGTGCGCAGAAATCAGATTGAATGGTACGAGCAGACAAGCAAGGCTCTTGAAAAAGAAAACGGCGCGCCTGTTCCGTCGCTTATGTTCCAGCATATCGTACCTGCCGATGTTGCCGAGCAGGTTATGGTAACGCTTCCGTTCCATCATCAGAAATACCTCACCGACTACAATCTTGAAAACGGAAAGAGCCTGTCGTTCCTGCCCAATGTTTTCGGATTCAAATCAGGCTTTGTAGGTGAAATTCCGTGCTCCTCAACAGAAAATGAGGGACAGATGGATGCTCTTGCTCAGCGCGGTGATGTGCTTGCTCTCTTTTTCGGTCATGACCATGTAAACTCCTACTGCGCGAATGTAAAGGGCATTGACGCGATAAATGTTCCGGGCTGCACATACGAGTCATATTACAGCTTCATTCTTCACGGAATCATGACAGTAACCCTCGATGAAAAAGACCTCGGCACATACAAGACGGACATGATTTACGCCAACGATTTAGCTCTCGAAAAGGGCTCAAAGCTGCCCAAGATGGAGAAGTCAATGGGATATTATATTGCTTCGGAATTTGTCAGAATTCTTGTTAAGGTTTTACTCACTCCGTTAAAGCAGCTGACAAATATTGTCGGGGAGATTTTATACTGATTTATATCATGCACGGCCGGGGCAACCCCCAGCCGTGTTTTTTTATTGAAAAGGGCGATTCGCCCTCGGATTTGCCTTCCTCTGAAGACGGAGGATTGTACAGAATTGAAAAGCGGGAGCGCAATGCGCTCCCCTACAAGCAAAAATTGAAAATCGTTCATATTTTTGCAGGGGCGAACTGCGTTCGCCCGCGGATTTACGGCAAATTTAAGAAAAGAATCCATACCATGATAAAAACAATAACAAGATTTCCGCATCGACCTCAAAACCGCAAAATTTCAACCGTGATACCCCGAATATAAAAAACGGGATACAGCCTGAAAACTGTATCCCGTAATTTTATTTTTTCTTTTTGCCGCCGAAGAATGTTTTTTTATCTTCACCCTGCGGGCGTTTATTGCCGAGGCTTTCGTTGAATTTCTGAAGAAACTCCTTCTGCTCATCGGTGAGCTTCGAGGGAACATCAACAATAATTCTCACAAGCTGGTCGCCCCTGCCCCTGCCGTTGAGATTGGGTATGCCCTTGTCCTTGAGCTTGAAAACATCCATTGGCTGAGTGCCCTGACGGAGGCTGTACTCAACATTGCCGTCAAGAGTTGGAACAATAATCTTATCGCCCATAGCCGCCTGCGCGTAGGAAACGTGCATATCGTACCACACATTGAAGCCGTCGCGCTCAAAATAGGGATGAGGTCTGACGCGGACGGTAACATGAAGGTCGCCCGACGGGCCTGCGTTAAGCCCCTTATTGCCCTCGCCGCGAAGGTTGAGCACCTGAGTATCGTCAATACCTGCGGGTATGTTGATTTCGATTTTGCCGGGCTTGGAAATTCTGCCTCTGCCCGAGCATTTGGGACACGGAGTTTCGATAACTCTGCCCTTGCCGCCGCACTTGGGGCAGGCTTTCTGACTGGAAATCATGCCGAAAGGCGTTCTCTGCTGAGTTGTAACCTGACCTGTGCCGTGGCACTCCGTGCAGGTTTTGGGCGATGTGCCGCTCTTTGCGCCGCTGCCGTTACAGTCGGGGCAGACATCTATGCGGTGAATGTCAATCGTCCTCTTGCAGCCCTTTGCCGCTTCCTCAAAGGAAATGGTAACGCTCGCCTTTAAATCCTCGCCGCGTCTGGGAGCGTTGGGGTTTGCGCGTCTGCTGCCGCCCGCGCCGCCGCCGAAGAAGCTTGAGAAAATATCGCCTAAGTCGAAGTCCATTCCACCGCCGCCGAAGCCGCCGAAACCGCCGAACGGATTACCGCCGCCCGCGCCGAAATTGGGGTCAACGCCTGCGTGGCCGTACTGGTCATAGCGGGCTTTTTTGTCGGCATCGCTGAGAACCTCGTACGCCTCGTTCGCTTCCTTGAATTTCTCCTCAGCCGCCTTGTCGCCGGGGTTGAGGTCGGGGTGGTACTGCTTCGCCTTTTTTCTGTATGCTTTTTTTATTTCGTCGTCCGACGCATTTTTGTCAACGCCGAGGACTTCATAATAATCTCTCTTATCTGCCATAGTCTGCTCCTTTTCAATAAATACCGAAGAACGGATAACGCCGCCGCTGTCCATTATTCGATATTTATTTATGTAAAATGTGTGGAAATCGGATGCGGCAGGGGCAAGCCGCCTGCCCTACAATTACTTCTTACTTCAAGTTCTACCCCTCCGACGCGGCAAGCCGCGCCACCTCCCCTGACAAGGTGAGACTGAGGGAGAGAAAATGTAAATCTCAACGCTCCGAGTAACTGGCGATTGATAATCGCCCCTACGCCCGAAAGGAAGATTGTGCAAAATCGTACACGGGAGCGCAATGCGCTCCCCTACGCCTGAGGACGGTAAATTCTGCAAAAATTGAATATCGGGATGCCGGGGACGGCATCCCCTACAAGCGTGGTTTGAACAATGCACTACTGATTGTGCGGATTTTCGACACGGGCGATTCGTGAATCGCCCCTACAAGCGATAACAAAAATTGCATCCGTTTACCGCACTTGTGGGGCGGCGGTTTATCCGCCGCCCCGCATCGGGCAATAATTACATATCTGTTACATCTTTGTAGTCAGCGTCATAGTAGCCGTTTTCATCTGTGCCGCCGTTGAAGCCTGCACCGCCGTTAAAGCCTGCGCCCTGTGTGGGGTCGCCGCCCATGTCTGCGCCTGCTGCCTGAGCCGCTTTGTAGAGCTTCTCGCTGATTTCATAGAACTTTGACTGGAGCTCATCCTGTCTTGACTTGATGAGGTTGATGTCGTCGCCCTTGAGAGCTTCTTTGAGTGCGTCAACCTTGGAGTTGATTTCAGCCTTGTCAGCGTCGTCAAACTTTGCGCCCTCTTCGCTGAGCATCTTCTCGCACTGATATACGAGCTGGTCAGCGTTGTTTCTTGTGTCAACCTCTTCCTTGCGCTGTTTGTCTTCCTGCGCGAACTGCTCAGCTTCCTGAACCGCCTTTTCAATGTCTTCCTTGGACATATTTGTGGAAGATGTGATTGAAATTGACTGCTCCTTGTTTGTGCCGAGGTCCTTTGCGGAAACATGAACGATACCGTTGGCGTCGATGTCGAATGTTACCTCAATCTGAGGAACACCGCGGCGTGCGGGAAGAATTCCGTCAAGGTGGAATACGCCGAGAGTCTTGTTATCCTTTGCAAATTCTCTTTCGCCCTGGAGAACATGGATTTCAACTGAGGGCTGATTGTCTGCCGCTGTTGAGAAAATCTGGATCTTCTTAACGGGGATAGTTGTATTTCTGTCGATAATCTTTGTGTTGATGCCGCCCATGGTCTCGATACCGAGTGAAAGCGGAGTTACATCAAGGAGGAGAAGTCCCTTAACTTCGCCGCCGAGAACGCCTGCCTGGAGAGCTGCGCCGATAGCAACGCACTCATCGGGGTTGATGCCCTTGAAGGGCTCTTTGCCGATGAACTTTTTGATAGCTTCCTGTACCGCGGGGATTCTTGAAGAACCGCCGACCATGAGAACCTTGTCGATTTCGCTTGTTGAAAGACCTGAGTCGCTGATTGCGCGGCGAACGGGGCCCATTGTGGACTCAACAAGGTCAGCTGTAAGCTCGTTGAACTTTGCTCTTGTGAGGGTAAGCTCAAGGTGCTTGGGGCCTGTTGCGTCAACAGTGATGAAGGGAAGATTTATGTCTGATGAAGTAACGCCCGAAAGCTCAATCTTTGCTTTCTCTGCCGCTTCTTTAAGACGCTGCATAACCATCTTGTCGCCCTTGAGGGAAATGCCGTTCTCTTTCTGGAACTCAGCAACCATCCAGTCGATGATTCTCTGGTCGAAGTCGTCGCCGCCGAGACGGTTGTTGCCTGCTGTTGCGAGAACTTCCTGAACGCCGTCGCCCATTTCAATGATTGAAACGTCGAATGTGCCGCCGCCGAGGTCGTAAACCATAACCTTCTGGTCAGCTTCCTTGTCGATGCCGTAAGCAAGAGCCGCCGCTGTGGGCTCGTTGATAATTCTCTTAACCTCAAGACCTGCGATTTTGCCCGCGTCCTTTGTTGCCTGACGCTGAGAGTCTGTGAAGTAAGCGGGAACGGTGATAACAGCCTCTGTTACCTTGTCGCCGAGATATGCTTCCGCGTCAGCCTTGAGCTTCTGAAGAATCATAGCTGAGATTTCCTGCGGAGTGTATTTCTTGTCGTCGATTGTTACTTTGTAGTCTGTACCCATCTGACGCTTGATTGATGAAATTGTGCGGTCGGGATTTGTGATTGCCTGACGCTTTGCAATCTGACCTACCATTCTTTCGCCTGATTTGCCGAAGCCGACAACTGAGGGAGTTGTTCTTGCGCCCTCTGCGTTAGCGATAACAACGGGCTCGCCTGCCTCGATAACTGCTACGCATGAGTTTGTTGTACCTAAGTCAATACCTATTACTTTTGCCATAATTTATTTCCTCCTAAATTATATATAAGTTTATATTGTTTTGATTATCCGTCAGTTTGCAACCGCAACCATTGCGGGGCGGATAACCTTATCGCCTGCTTTGTAGCCCTTCATGAGCACATTCTGAATTGAGTTCTCGGGGAGGTTTTCGTCCTCCGCGTGCATGATAGCGTTGTGAAGATTCGGGTCAAACTCCTCGCCGACCTCGCCGAAGCTCTCAATGCCGAGCTTTGTGAGCGCGTCGTTCCACTGCTTGTAGGTCATCTCAACGCCCTTGCGGTAGTCCTCAAACGAAGTGTTTTCGCCGAAAGAAATACATCTTTCAAAATTATCTATAACGCCTAAAAGCTCTTTTATGACGGTTGCCTTGCACTCGCCGTAAAGTGCCTCTTTTTCGCGCTGAGAGCGTCTGCGGAAGTTGTCATACTCAGCGGCAAGGCGAAGATACTGCTCGTTCTTTTCGTCAAGCTCCTTCTGAAGCTTTTCGGATTTGTCGTCCTTTTTGTCTTCCTTTTTGCTCTTTTTCTTCTCCCCTTTTTCTTTCTTCGGGGCTTTTTCCTTTTTCTGCTCCGCTTCGGCTGCCTTTTCTTCGGGAACTTCGGGAGTTTCTGCGGTTTCGTTTACCTGAGCTTCTTCCTGCTCAACCTCGGTCTCTTTGTTTTCTTTGTCTTTAGCCATTGCCGTTGTCCTCTCATTCGTCTTTAAATGTCTGTGTAAGAAGCTCGCCCACAAGGTTTGTCAGATACCTGACGCTCGGAATGAGCTTTTCATAGTCGATTCTCGTCGGCCCGATGATTCCTATTGAGCCGCTTTTCGCGCCGTTTATATTATAGTTTGAAACTATGACGCTTGATTTAATCAGCTGACGGTAGGGATTTTCGCTGCCGATTTTAACATCAACCTCTTTGTCTTTGGCAGAACCCGAAAGCATTTTATTGAGCGGCTCGCCTCTGCGTAAAAACTCGAGCAGCTCGTAAGCCGTGGAGCCGTAATAGCCCGTATGGTGAAGCAGATTTGACTGACCGCCCAAGACAATTTCCGTTCTCGCCGCGTCCTGCGCCAGATCTGAAATCGCCGTTACAAGCGGCATCAGCGTGAAGAAATCCGCGCCCAGCGAAGCCACAAGGCTCTGCATCATTGCCGTATCGACCGCCGCAAGACTCTGCCCCGCGAATGAGGTTTTGACCACATTGTAGAACTTCTCGAGCACCGAGGCGTTCAGGTCTGTGTCGCTTCTGCAAACCTTGCTTTTGAGCACGCCCGTTGAAGTGAGCAGAACTATCATCGCTGTGTGCGTCCCGACGGGAACAGCCTCAACGCGCTTGATGTAAGCTCCCTCGCCCGACGGCGTTGTGCTCACAACCGCGCAGTCCGTAAGGTCGGCAAGCACCTCGCCCGCTTTTTCAAGCAGCTTTTCGGGGTCAGTCAGCGCGGTGCTGACGCCTGCCTCGATATGCCTGCGGATGCTCTCGTCAATCTGCCTGTCAACCATGAGGTTATCTACATAGTAGCGGTAGCCCTCGTTTGTGGGGATTCTGCCTGCCGAGGTGTGCGGCTGCTCAAGATAGCCCATGGCGGCAAGCTCCGCCATTTCGTTTCTGACGGTAGCCGATGAAACGGACATATCGAGAGCGGACAGCAAAGCCTTTGAGCCGACGGGCTCGCCTGTTTTTATGTACTGCTCAACAACCGCGCCGAGAATCTTCTGCTTTCTTTCGCTCAGCTCCATTTCATCACCTCCTTAGCACATTTAGCACTCTGTTACGGTGAGTGCTAACTCTGCTATATACTATAACCATATTTTTCATAAATGTCAATAGGAAATTATGAATTTTCTGTTAATAATCAGGAAAGGTCAAATTTTTTATTTGGGGCAGCCTTATTTTAGTTTGTATTGCGGTAGATAATAGGGAAAAATGATGTCGGTTTTCTGAAAAACGGGCGATTGATAATAGCTCATACCGCCGAGGACGGGAATTGTGCAGAAATTGAAAGCGGCTGGGGCAAGCCCACAGCCCTACAAGCGAAGACGGAAGATTGTACAGAATTGAAAAGCGGGAGCGCAATCGTCCCTACCGACGAGGACAGAAATTGTGCGAATACCGTGAGAAAGAATATTGCCAAACCACCGCATCGTCCACACAGATTAAAAATTATAGCAAAGTTACCCCGAATATAAAAAAGCCTGCACGGAGCAGGCTTTCATTATATATAATATATCAGAACTTTGATTTTGAGCTGAGGCCTCTTGCCGCCGCGACGGCGATATTTTCCTTGCAGCTTCTGTATTCCTCGCCCGAAAGGTAGAGCTTCTCGACCTTGAGGTTCTTTATCTCGTCCTTCGGAATGTTATACGGATTTTCTGAAAGGATAACCATATCCGCAAACTTGCCAACCTCGAGCGAGCCGCGCTCAGCGTCGTCAAAGGTGGTGTAATAGCCGTTGAATGTGCACATTCTCAGCGCGTCCTGAATCGTAACCGCTTCGCTTTCAATGCCGTTGTTGACAGCCTTGTCCATCCACACAATCGGGTCGGGATAGGTGCATGGAGCGTCCGAGCCGAACGAAACCACAATGCCGTTATCTTTGAACGTCTTAATCGGGTTGAGCTTTGCCCATCTTTCGTGCCCGAGTATGCTTTCAAGGTACTCGTCGGGCTCCTGCTTCCAGCCGATAAACGCGCTCTGAACCTGCATTAAAATGTTGTAGTTTTTGCAGATTTCAATTCCCTCGGGCGTGGGCAGGCAGTCGTGAATAATTCCGTGCCTGTGGTCGTCTCTCGGGAAGTCGTCAAGCGCAGCTTTTAAAGCTCTTGTCGCCTGGTCAAACGCCTTGTCGCCTATGGCGTGCATCTCTATCTGAAGTCCCGCGCGGTTTGCCGCCTTGCAGAATTCGATAACTTTTTCGTCATCATAATAAAGTACGCCGTCGCCGCCCTCCGCGTCAGAATAAGGCTCGTTGAGCGAAGCGTCGTGAGAACCGAAGCAGCCGTCAAGCGCACACTGGAAACAGCCGCCGATTCTCGGGAGCTTTCTCGATGTGGCGGTTTTAATATTGAGCGACTGCGGGAAAACTCTTATCTGAAAGCCGTTTTTAAGGCTCTTTGCGAATGTCTTTTCAAGGGTGATGTCCATGTCCGCGGGGAAGCCGACGCCGCTGACGGTGTGAAGCATTCCTATGCCGCGCGAAGCCTCAAAATCGACAGCCTCCTGCATATTTTTGAAAAGGTCGGGGATTGAAAGGGAGTTCGATATGTAGTCGGAGAATTTGAAGAAAGCCTCCTGATTCATTTCGCCCGTGTCGGGGTGATAGCCTCTGAGGTCTTTGACCTGCTCGTCCATTTTCTGAAGGAGCTTTGAGTTTACGATGCAGGCGTGGCCGTCATACTTGACAACCATGACCTCCTTGTCGGGGCATACGCTGTCAATCTCCTCACGGCTGACGAGACGCCTTTCCTTAACCGAATAAGGCGACGCGCCGAAAGCTATGAGCGTTTTCGCCTTGCATTTCTTTGCGAAATCCTTAATCATCGCCATAATCTCATCATTGGACTCGGCGTCCATGACATTCAGCCCCGCGTGGAAGGTGGAGAATGAGGCGAAGTGCTGATGAGTGTCCGCAAAAGAGGGAATCAGAGCCTTTTTGCCAAGAGCAATCATCTGCCCTGTGCGGTATTTATAGGGCAGGTCGTTGCCCACATAGACAATTTTTCCGTTGTTTTCAACAAGATATTCAAAAACATCGTTGTTTTCGTTCACGGTGATTATGCTGCCTTTAAAGACCTTCATGCTATCCGCTCCTTTGTGTAATAAAATACTATTTTAATTGTAGCACAAAAAACATGCCTTTTCAATCAGCTTATTTAATGAAGTTTTATGTTGTAATTGATACACTTGTTACAATTGGATAGCAATCATAAAGACAATTTTCCATATTACCTGACTTTTTTTCGGTGGTGCGGTTGTAGGGGTCATTCACGAATGACCCGTGGATTTACGATGAAATTCGGATAGGACGCATACCGTGATAAAGAATAATATAAAGCCTCCGCATCGAGCACACGGATTAAAAATCATAGCCGTGTTACCCCGAATACAAAAACGGGCGATTCGTGAATCGCCCCTACCAACGAGGACAAGAAATTGTGCGAAGTTTTGAGCATCGGGACGCCCGGAGGTTGTCCCCTATAAACCTAAATTGAGCCGTGCGTTTGTAGGGGTTGGCGTCCCCGACAACCCGCAAAATTACGATTATTTTCAGAAAGAACATATACCGTGATAAAAATTTATTGCAAATTTTCCGCATCGTTCACACAGATTAAAAAATATAGCCAAGTTACTCCGAGTATAAAAAACGGGCGATTCGTGAATCGCCCCTACCGAAAATGGCGGAGTTTGAGCGAAAAAAAGCGGGAGCGCAATGCGCTCCCCTGCAAGCTCGCCGTCTGAAAATCTGCAAAACTTTTTATTCCTCTATCTCCACACCGTAGCACGCGAGCATGGGCATGCCGTAAATATCTCTGATGAAGAATGACGGCACATTTCTTTTCCAGTAGGCGTGGAAAACCGCTTTGCCGACTATCTCTCTTTCGGCCTGCACCTCTGCGCCGTCATTGTTGACGCTGATTCTCACGCAGTTCATCATGCCCTTTTCGTCCTCGATATTCATGCCGTCCGCGAGGTCGTCCATTGTGCGAAGCATGTGATTTTCCCCCGCGAATGTGAGCTGAACGGTGTCCGTTCCCGTGCGTTTTACAGATTTGAGGTTAGGAGCTTCAATTCCGCCTCTTTCGCCTAAAGCGCGGAGCATTGAAAGCGCGAGCCTTTCGCCTATGGCGATGCACGCGGCGCTCGTGTTGTGTATGCCGTCAACCGTGTGCATATCAATCGTCGGTATAACCTCAACGCCGTCAATCGCAAACGCCGCCTGCCGCTGAGCCTCTCTTACCATGCCCCAGAAGCGGTCGTCGCCGTCGGCTTTGAACGCGTGGCGGTTTATCTGGCAGGTTACAATCGGGAAATATCCGAACTCCTCACGCCACAAAGAAACGGTCTGCCTGAATTTTTCAAGGTAAATCGTCGCTTCTTCAAGGTTTGTCGCGTCGTTACAGCCCTGATACCATATCATTCCCTTGAAATTGCCGATTGCCTTGAGCTTTTCTCTGAGCGCATAGTATAAATACGGGTCGTCGTCGTGGGCGGGATTCCAGTCCTCCAAAGATGAGCCGCCCCTCGCCGCCGCGACAAGACCGACGGGAACACCGAGCTTTTTCATCATCATTTTGCCGAAGGCAAGCCCCGGGGAAGTACCCGAGCCTGTATCATTATTGGCGTAAATCGGGTCGGGTACGGAGCTGAGCGGATGAACGGCAAGCACCCATCTGCCCGCGTTATTATAAAGATGAACGCCGAGCTCGGGCGGGTCGTATGCGGGGTCCTTGCCGTAACCCGACATATTGCTCTGACCTGCCATGACATAAACATCACCGACGCCGACATGATAAACGCAGGCAATAAGGTCGCCCCAGTCGCATACATTGTTGTTGGGGCAGGCGTTTTCGGGCACGAGCCTTGCCTCAATTCTGTAAAGACCGCCCTGCGGAATAGTCAGCTCGATTTTCCACTCGTTCCCGTCAGTTTCACATTCCTGCCACGGAACAACCGTCATGTTGTCGTCCTCGCTCATGACGCGCGCGGCAACCGTCCTGCCCTCTGTAGGAGTGAACGAGCCTGCAAAAACGCCCCTGCCGAAGCCGTTTTCATCTCTTTGAATAATCATGTAATCGCATATGTTTTTCATAGAATCACCGCCGTTTTTTCTTTATTATATCATTTAAAAATCCGTGTGGCAACAGAAATAAAAGTTGATTTTGCAAATCTTCCGTGATATAATATTTTCCACGCAGAAAATGAACGGAGGGAACGGCATGAGCTTTAAAAGCTTTCTGAAATACAGAAGCGTGTGGATGGCAGTTGCGATTATGTTCGTGGCGTTTTTTCATTCGGATTTCAGCTCAGCCGTGCCTTTTTTTGAATTTGTAAAGAGAACAGGCTGCGGCGGCGTTGACATTTTCTTTTTTGCCTCGGGCATCGGCTGTTATTATTCGCTTAAAAAAGATTCCGACCCCGTTCGGTTTATCAAAAGGCGTTTCAACCGCCTTGCGCCGACATATTTTGTGTTTATCGTGCTGTGGATAATTCTCAGAATGTTTGTCGAAAAGCTGACATTTTCTCAGATAATCGGCAACTTCTTCGGCGTTCAGTATTTCACGAACAACGGCGGCGAGTTCAACTGGTACATCGGCGCGCTGATACTTTTCTATCTCCTTTCGCCGTATATTTTCGCCCTCACCGAAAAGACGGACACAAAGCCCAAAACAGCGGCTGTCATTCTGCTCTCACTCGTGATTTCTCTGACATTTCTGAACGCGAAAAGCGCGCTGATTATTGCCTCCCGTTTCCCGATTTTCATTATCGGAATGGCGGCGGCAAGAGACAGCTTCAAAGTGGAATACATCAAGAAAAAATATATCGTTATCCTCGGTATTCTTTCCGCCATAGGGCTCGCTTTAATGTATGTTCTTGTTACGCGCAAGTGCGAGACGCTCCTGTGGCAGTACGGTCTTATGTGGTACCCGTACATCATTATTGTACCCGGGGTATGTTTGCTGATTTCCGCCGCGGCAAACGCGCTTGACAAAACGAAGGTCGGCAAAAAAATCGTCAGCTTCTTTCTGTTTGTCAGCAGATACACATTTGAAATTTACCTGCTCCACATCGTAATTCTTCAGATTTTCCACAGCTATTACGACAAGGTGAACGACAAAATCGCCAAAGGAATTCTGAACATTGATTTAGGCGGCTGTTTTCAGATTATCCCGTTTCTGATTATAATAACCGCAGGCGTTTTCGTACTTAAAAAGCTGACGGATTTGCTTGTAAAATCCGTTAATAAAACAAAGAAAAAATCATAAAAAAACTACCGCAAAACAGACAATCTGCTTTGCGGTAATTTTATTTTCAGATAAAAAGTCAATCTGTCTGTGCGTCGGGTTTAAGATATTTTTTTATTATAATAAGATAACAAACCGACTGCATTATTATCGTCGCAATCCACGAGGCGGGGTATGAAATAAACAGGAATTTCAAATCTCTGTGGGTCGGGAAAAGCCCGTAAATCCATATAATTCTCACGCCGACGGTGCCTATAATCGAGAGAATCATCGGCACGGCGGAGCGTCCCATTCCGCGCAGAGCACCGGGGATACAGTCCATGTAACCGCAGAGAAAATACGAAAGCGTTGTAAGGCTCAGAACCTTTACACCGCAGGCGATAACCTCGGGCGAGGATGTGTAAATTCCCAGCAGATTTTCGTCAAAGAAGTATGCCGCCGAGCCGAGTGCAAGTCCCACAACCGTTTCAAGAATAAGGCAGTCAAAAAGCACGGTTTTCATTCGCTTGTATTTGCCTGCGCCGAGATTCTGACTTGTGAAGCTCATGCACGCCTGCGTTACGGCGTTGGATGAAGTGTAAAGGAAGCCGAAAATATTATTCGCCGCCGTGTAGCCTGCCATGGCGTACTCGCCGAACGAGTTGACCGAGGACTGAAGCATGGCGTTTGAAATATTGATAACCACGCTCTGAAGCCCTGCGGGGATTCCTATTCTGAAAATACTGATAAGATGTTCCTTGTGAATTTTGAGCTTCTTTACGCTCAGCCTGTATGCGTCGGGGCTTTTGAGAAGCACGATTATGACAAGCACGCACGAAATCATCTGAGAAAAGACCGTCGCAATCGCAACGCCCGCGACATCGAGATGAAAAACAACAACGAGAAAAACATTCAGCCCCGCGTTGATAACGCCCGCAATTACGAGGAAAAGCATGGGGCGTTTCGTGTCGCCGACAGCTCTGAGAATCGCCGCGCCGAAATTGTAGAGCATGAAAAACGGCGTGCCGAGGAAATAAATTCTCATGTACTGAACGGACATTCCGATTATCGAGTCGGGCGTGTCCATTATTTTCAGCGCAGGTCGGGCGCAGAGCTGACCGACAATGAGAATTATAACGCCCGATATTGCCGCCGTAAGAATTGCCGTGTGGACAACACCGCTCATCTTTTTGTGCTCACCCGAGGCGTAATACCTCGCGGCGCAGACATTCGCGCCAAGCGAAAGTCCCATAAAAAAGTTGATGAAAATATTTATCAGCGCGGTTGTCGCTCCAACCGCGGCAAGGCAGGAGCTGCCCGCAAATCTGCCGACAACAATAAGGTCAACGGCATTGAAAAGAAGCTGTAAAATACCCGACAGCATCAGCGGCACAAAAAACGATATGAGCTTTGGCATCAGCGGCCCCGAGCACATATCAATTTCAAATTTATTTTCTTTCAAAAAACATTCCCTCTTTTAAATTTCTGAACAGATTATACCACATCACAGAAAATAAGCAAGAGAGACAATGAAAACAATCAGAAAAACAAAAGATGGTTTTGAAGAATAAATTATCCTCTCAAAACCATCTTATATATTTTCAATTTATCTTAAATGAAACAGACTCATTTAATCATATCGTTTTCTTTTATGTATTTCACCGTTTCGTCAATTGTGGTGAACGCGAGGGCAACGGAGGTATCCGCCGCGCCGTAATAGATTGCGATTCTGCCGCTTTGTGCGTCGGCAAGAGCAGAGCACGGGAAAACAACATTCGGCACATCGCCGCAGCACTCATAAATTTCGTGAGGAGCAAGCAGGAAGCTGTCCGCTCTGTGAAGCACCTTCCACGGCTCGTCTTTGTCAAGAATTGCCGCGCCCATGCTGTATGTAAAGCCGTTGCAGGAGGTGATTACGCCGTGGTAGAACATCAGCCAGCCCTCGTCCGTTTCAATCGGAGTGGGACCTGCGCCGACCTTTGTCATTTCCCAGTTCTTGACGGGCGACATCACAAATCTGTGCTTGCCCCAGTAGGTCAGGTCTTTGCTGTGGCTGAGGTAAATATCGCCGTAGGGCGTGTGTCCCCTGTCGCACGGTCTTATGAGAAGCATGTATTCGCCGTTGACCTTGCGCGGGAAGAGCACTCCGTTTCTCGCAACGGGATAGCAGGCGTCCTCGAGCTGTACCCATTCCTTGAAATTCTCGGTGTATGCTATGCCGATAGTCGTGCCGTGGGGCGTGTGATTAACCCATGTGAGGTAGTATTTGCCGTCAATGAGGCAAAGGCGCGGGTCGTAACCCTCAAAAATTACCTTTTCGTCAAGTTCCCAGTTAATCGCGTCCTTGCTGAAGCCCGTAACAAGCCGCTGGTCTCTTGAGCGGAAATCAACTCTGAAAACGCCCGCAAAACCGTCTTTATAAGGAACAACAGCGGAATTAAAAATGCTGTTTGCCATGTAAAGATTGTCTCTCGTTATCACGGGGTTGCCGTCATAACGCCACACAGGGTATCTGTATCCCTCGGGTTTTTCCTGCCACGGGATGTTTTTTATGCTTTCGCCGATTATTTTTGCCATGAGATTATCTTCCTTTCCCATTATTATTCCTCCTTGATTATATAAAACGACTGTTTATTTGTCAAATATTATATTTTTCCCATTGTAAATTGCTTTGCTTTGTGATAGAATTTATAAGGCTAATTTTATATTCATAAAGAATACAAGGGATGTTTTGATGAATTTCGACTTAAAAGATATAAAGCTTGTCATATGGGATCTGGATATGACATTCTGGAGCGGCGCGCTCACCGAGGACGGTATTGAGGGAATTCCCGAAAATATCGCTCTTGTTAAAGCTCTGTCCGAAAAAGGAATTATTAACTCAATCTGCTCCAAAAATGATTTTGAGCAGGTAAAAGCAGAGCTTGAAAAATTGCAGATATGGGATTACTTTGTCTTTTCTTCCATAAACTGGAAGGCAAAGGGCGCGCGCATTAAAAACATGATAGAAGAAATGGCGCTCAGACCTGTTAACGTGCTTTTTATTGACGATAATCATCTTAACCGCAAAGAGGCAGAGTTTTTCTGCCCCGAAATCAAAACATGCTCTGAAAAAGAAATCCCCGAAATCATCGCTCAGGCTCAACTGCTTGAAAGTTCAGATAGAGAGCTGACACGACTTAAAAGATATAAAATTCTCGAAGAAAAACGCCTTGCCAAAAACACCTTTGACTCAAACGGGGAGTTCCTTTACGCAAGCGATATAAGAGTTGACATTCTGCGTAACTGTGAGGATTTCGCCGACAGAATTCATGAGCTTATCATGCGCACAAACAGGCTGAATTTTACAAAAATCAGACTGACTCCCGAGGAGCTTCACGCGCTTCTCAGCGATAAAAGCTATGACTGCGGTCTTGTCAATGTCAGTGATAAATACGGCGACTACGGCACGGTCGGCTTTTTCGCCGTTAAAAATAACAGAGCGGAGCATTTTCTGTTCTCCTGCCGCACGCTCGGCATGGGTGTTGAGCAGTATGTCTATTCCGCCCTCGGCTCGCCCGAAATTGAAATCACGGGTGAGGTCAGCGGAGAGCTGAAAAAAGGCGTCGTTCCTCAGTGGATAAACAAGGAAACCCGTGTTGAAAAAGTCGGCGCGTCCTCAAAGGAAATCACCGATAAAATTCTATTTAAAGGGCCGTGTGATTTAAGCAGTATTCTCACTTATCTTTCCGACAGCGGCAACATGATTGACTCGGAATTCAACCTCGTCTGCGAGAAAACGGGAGTATATATAAAATCCGCAAATCACACGCTTCACATTTTACAGTCGCAGACCATGAGCGAGGAAAGAAAACGTGAAATTATCGACGAGCTTGTTTTTTCGTCAGATAATTTTTATGACACGAATATGTTTGACGGCGGCTATAAAATCGTGTTTTACAGCACATTCACCGACCCGATGCTCGGCGTTTACAGGCGAAAGGAAACGGGCGAATTCGTTACGTTCGGCGACTGGTGCTATGATTTGACCGACGACAATAACAGAGAGGGTTATCTTACCAAGGAGCTTGACAGCGCAAACTGCACCTTCACAGAAAAAGACCTTGATTCTTTCAAAGAAAAGTACGAATACCGCGGCAGACTTACGCCCGACGAGACAGTTGAAAATCTGAAAAAAATAAGAGAAAAGCTCGACGAAAAAACGCTGCTTGTGCTTATGCTCGGCTCAGAAAAAGAGCACCTCGCCAACACCATGAAAGCATACGAAAACAGGCATATATTTGTGCGCGAGCTCAACGCAAAAATCAAGAAGGCTTTTGAAAAAAATGACAATGTAAAATTTATCTGCTTCACCGATTTTGTAACAGGTCAGCAGGACTATGCCGACAGCATAAATCATTTTTCAAAAATTGTTTACTACAAAGCGGCTCAGAAGGTTATTGAAATTATTGAAGAAAACACGGGCAGAGAAATCAAACGCCGCTCGCAGATTTTCCTGTTTGCAACAAAGATTTTTGCCATGTCAAGAAAGCATAAATTTATCTATTCCTTTATGCTGAAAATCAGAAAAATTATTAAAAAATTTTTGAAATAAAATCGGGTAAAAAAGCTATGAGTGAAAAAGAAAATTTCAGCTCACATCTTACAAGAAAAGAAGCGCGGCTTATCAAGTTTTTCAGACTGCTTCCCGAGGAGCAGAGGACGGGATTTGCCGTTGAAATTGAGAAGCTGAACGATGAAAATAAAACGGAAACAATCAGCGAAAAAACGGATTTCGGAGGACACAATGGAAGATAAAATTAAAATCCGCGCAACTGACGCGCCGTTCTGCGCAAAGGGCGACGGCGAAACCAACGACAGACAAGCCATTCAGAACGCGATTGATTATGTTTATTCTCTCGGCGGCGGCACGGTTGTGCTCGACGCGGGAAAAACATTTTTCACCGCAGGCATAATAATAAAAAGTAATGTAACCCTGTTCCTTGAGAACGGGGCTGTTTTGCTTCAGAGCAACAATGCGGCGGACTATGTGAAGCCCGTCGGCGACGGATATGAGCCTTATGAGGTGATTTTCGGGCATAATTATTCCGAAAAGATAAAATGGAGCCATGTGTGGTATAAAAATTACCCGTTTATCTTCGCTCCCGAGGGCTCGCACGATTTTGCCGTCAAAGGTAACGGCACGCTCATAATGGCGCAGGGAGACGACACAAACGCTCTTGTCAAGACATGCCCCGTCGGCTTTTACCGCGCGCACGATTTTGAAATCTGCGACATTTCAATCAGAAATTACCACGGCTACGCGATGATGCCGTTCACCTGCCGCAACGGTCTTATTAAAAATGTGAAAATTTCCGAATGGAGCTACGGCAACGGCGACGGAATCTGCATGATGAACTGCCGCGATATGCGCGTTACTGGCTGCAAAATGTTCACGGGCGACGATTCCGTTTATGTTTTTTCGTCATACAAAGACCCGCGCGCGAGCGAATGGTGGTCGTCGGACGAGCCGCAGGCTTCGGAAAATATTGAGATTGACCGCAACGAGCTTAGGTCAAATCACTGCAAGGCTTTCGGAATGATTCTGTGGGGAATTGACTGCCCCGACCTTGAAAAAATCGAGGTCAGAAATGTATATGTTCACGACAATTATTTTGAAACAATGGGCAACTGGAATTACAATCCCTACACCACAAACACCGCGCCGCATCCCGTAACGAATGTGCGCTTTGAAAACAATAAAATTGACGGCATTGAAGCGAACTTTTTTGAGACGGTCATAACCGACATGAATCACTACCGCTCCTCGCGCGAATTCCGCAACGCAGAATTCAATGACGGAAAAGTTTTCTGGTCGATGAAAAAGAATAAAAACGAGAGCTCATTTTCCGTCGAAAAAAATGACGAATTCAACTGCGGCTGCATCTCACATTTTGAGGACGGAAACACCGCTGTTTATCAGGGACTTTACATAGATAAAAATCTTCCGTGCGCTTTTTTGGCGCAGGTGATTTCAAGCGGCGCAAAGTGCAGAATGTTCGCGAGAAATCTTGACACCGGCGAGCTTGTTTCTTCGCTCGAATTTGACAACACCGAGTGGGACGAATTCGTGATGCCCCTGACAGTTCCCGAGAGCGGAAATTATCACATCGGCATTGAAAATATCGACTGCGCCGAGGGCGGCTTCGCTAAAATAAAATGCGCGAGACTTCTCGGAAATCACGAAGCGGCGTTCGGCTACAACAACGTAATTTTTGACAGAGGCAAAATTATTTATAAATTTGATTGAGAGGTTATCACTATGGCACAGCTTAAAATGTATTGGTTCGCGAAAAATGATGTTCCCGAAATTGAGCTCCCCGAGGGCTATGCGTTCACGCATTTTGCGGAGAAAAACAGGGACATCGACATTCCCGACTGGAACGAGTGCATCAGAACGTGGACGGAGTCCGACGAGACGGACGAGCAGAGATTCACGCAGGAAATCTACAATTTCAAGGACATTGTTCCCGAGCGTGATGTGTGGTTCCTTGACCACAACGGCAAGCACGTCGGCACGGTAACGAACTTTATTTGGGGCGAAACGGGCGTCGGAGATATGCACTGGGTCGGCATTAAAAAGGAGTACCGCGGCAAGGGGCTTTCAAAGTACCTTTCGCTTATCGTTCAGAAAACGCTCAAAGAGCGCGGCGTTGAGTATGTTTCGCTCACCACGGGCGAAAACAGACCGTGGGCGGTCAAGAGCTACCTCACCGCAGGCTTCCTGCCCGTTGAGTATGACGAGGGCATGGTTGAGCGCTGGGAGAACGTGCTGAAAATGTTCAATATCGACTCCGTTCAGATGCTCAACGAAGACGCCACACCGTTTAAGGTTATCTATAAGGCGGAATAAATTTTTATTCAATCTACCCCTCCGTCAAAAAAAGCCCTCCTTGTGCAAAGGAGGGTGGCGCGGCTTGCCGCGACGGGAGGATTGTTTTTGCGGGATGCCGAGGACGGCATCCCCTACAAGCACGGTGCAAACAACTCATTTTGTAGGGGTCGGCGTCCCCGACGACCCGTCAGATTACCGTAAAATGGGTTAGCAAAAAACTTACAGGAGGACGTAATGGCTGTTTTAAAATTTTTCGTTACACTTTTCATGATTATGATTATTCCTATTTCCAATCTTTTTGCCCCGTGTCATAAGGGCGCGGAGGGCACATTCACAGACCCTGAGCCGATTGCAAAGCAGGCGCGGGTTGCCGAAAGCTACACCGAGGGCGCGAACGATATTATCCTCAACGACGGCGACAGCCTTGAAGCCGCGGTCCAGCAGGCGAAATCTCTCGGCGGCGCGGACTGCACGATATGGCTTCACGAGGGCACATACAATCTCGAAAACACAATCACCCTTGACGGCGTGAAAAATCTCTCCTTCAAGGCGTTCCCCGACGAAAAGGTCAGCATCACCGCCGTTAAGGAAATCAGCGGATTTTCCGAAACGCAGGTCAACGGCGTGCGCGCGTGGGTTGCTCCCGTCAGCGAGGGCGAGAGCTTCAACACCCTTTTCAACGGCGACCAAAAACTTTCACTCACAAGATACCCCGAAAGCGGATATTTTCTTGCCGAAAAAGCCGACAGAAGCGTTTCAATGTTCACAGAGGAAAACTCCCCGTGGCTTTACACCCGAGGCGACACGGCGTTTTACTCAAAGAGCGACATAGGCCTTGACAGCTTTTACAATCTCACCGATGTTCAATACAAGCTCATGCACTACTGGTACTGCGAAAACTCCACGCTCACTTCCTACGAAAACGGCAGAATCGGCGTGAAAGTGCCCTGCACGATGATTGTTGAGGAAAACGACCGCTTCTTCTTTGAGAATGTTTTTGAGGCTCTCAACTCTGCGGGCGAATGGTACCACGACACGGTGAAAAATCTCGTCTATTACATTCCGCAGGAGGGCGAGGACATAAGCACAGCTGTCCTCACCGCGCCCACCCAGATTAAGCTCTTTGACATTAAAAATTCAGAGAATATTTCTTTCAGCGGTCTTACAATCAAGAACACCGACTGGCGTTATCTTGAGGTTGACCCGTCAATCGGCTGGCTTTCGACCTACGGACTTATCTTCCCGCAGGGCAATCTCGAGTGCTGCGGCGTTGTCGATATAACAAAATCAAGCTCCGTCAATTTCAAAAACTGCGATTTTCTCAACATCGGCAACGGCGCGATAAGATTCAATAAGTTCGTTACCGACTGCGATGTAAACGGCTGTACCTTTAAGGAAATCGGCGGAAATGCTGTGTTTATCCACGGCGAAAACACGCCCGACGCGTCGCTCATCACAAAGAACATCAATGTCTGCGACAATCTCATTGAGGGTTACGGCAGAACTTTCCCGTCGGCTATCGGCATACTTCTCACTCACGCGCAGGACTGTAAACTCAGCCACAACGAAATCCACGACGGCTATTACACTGCGATTTCCTGCGGCTGGGTTTGGGGATATACCGACCACACCACGGATAATATCGAGATAAGCGACAATCTTATTTATGACATCGGTCAGGGCTGGCTTTCGGACATGGGCGGCATTTACACTCTCGGTATTCAGCCTAACACAATCCTCACACACAATAAAATCTACAATGTTGCGGCTGACCCGAATGAGGGAGGCTACGGCGGCTGGGGAATTTACCTTGACGAGGGTTCGTCGTACATCACCGTCCGTGAAAATCTCGTTTATGACTGCGGCTCGACCTGCTTCCACCAGCATTACGGCGAGGAAAATGATGTAACAAACAACATTTTTGCCCTCGGCAGAGAAGCGCAGATACAAAGCTCCAGAAGCGAGGAGCACAACGAGTTCAATCTCACGAAAAATATCATTCTCTCTGGCGGCACGCAGACCTACTGCCAGACGAACAAGGACAGGTTCAAAGATGACAACAACCTTTACTGGGATTTACAGAACGGCAAAAATATTCTGAGCCTTTCGGGCGCGAGCAACGACACGCGCTTCAAGAACAGGCTTTACGCTCCGATTATGGAGAAGTACGGCTATTACAACAACGCCGTCTTCGCCGACCCGCTTTTCAGAGACGCTCTGAATTTTGACTTCACTCTTGCGGATAACTCCCCTGCTCTGACCGAAATCGGGTTCAAAACATGGAATTACAACACAGCGGGAACGGTTACGGATTTCAGTTAAAACGGATTTAGTAATGAAAATGATTGATAATCGCCCCTACCAATGAGTACAGAAGAATATATGAAAATACAACACGGCAGGGGCAAGCCGCCTGCCCTACGACCGAGGACGGAGGATTGTGCGATGCCGTGAAAAATCAAAACAAAATTTCCGCATCGAGCACACGATTTTAAAATTTCAACCGCGATACCCCGACGATAAAAACGGGCGATTCGTGAATCGCCCCTACGACCGAGGACGGAAAAACATTTCTTTTTTCTTCAAACACATAATAAAAACACCCTTTCCACCCCAAAGCAAAAGAGGAAAACTATGAAAATCATTGACGCGCACTGCCATGTTTATCCCGACAAAATCGCCGCAAAGGCATCGGGCGCGACGGGCAACTTTTACAGACTTCAGATGGAATATGACGGCTCCGTTTCCGCCATGCTTGAGGCAGGCGAAAAGGCGGGCATATATAAGTATGTCATTCAGTCGGTCGCCACAACGCCGAAGCAGGTCAGAAGCATTAACGAGTTCATCAAATCCGTTGTTGAGGAATATCCCGATAAAATGCACGGGCTCGGCACGCTCCACCCCGAAAGCGAGGATTTAAAGGGCGATGTTGAGTACCTCACGGAGCTTGGTCTGAAGGGCGTGAAGCTGCACCCCGACATTCAGCAGTTCAAGCTCGATGATTACCGCTGCCTTAAAATCTATGAGCTTTGCGAGGAGCGCGGACTGCCCATGCTCATTCACACGGGCGACAGCCGATATGACTACTCCAACCCGAACCGACTTATTCCGATTCTCGATATTTACGACAGGCTCACGATTGTAGGCGCGCATTTCGGCGGCTGGTCGATGTGGGAGAAAGCGTCTGAGCTTCTGTGGGAAAAGAAGAATTTTTATGTGGATTGCTGCTCGTCATTCTATGCGCTGAGCGACGAAAAAATCGTTGAAATCATACGCCGTTACGGCGCGGACAAGGTGCTTTTCGGCTCGGATTATCCCATGTGGAACCCGAAAACGGAGCTTGAAAGGCTCATGGCTTTACCGCTGACAGATGAAGAAAAAGAAAAAATACTTTCATTCAACGCCGTAAAGGTTTTCGGGATTGAATAACCTCAGCTCCCTTGCGAAAAAGGGAGCTTTTATTTTTATAATCCGTTTACACGGCGGCGATTGCGTGATATAGTAGAGGTGGAAACTGAAAGAGGGATAAGGAGAGGAAATATGTTTAGTCCGGACTATGAAAATAAAAGCGGAGAAAAATTCACTTTCGGCGCGAAATTAACCGCGGCGGCTCACCCCTGCCTTGACAACGGCTCAATCAGGAGCTTATGGAACGGCTTTTGCTGTCAGTCGGGAGAAATCGAAATCACGCCCTGCGACGGGCTGGTTTTCTCGGTCGGCACGGCTGAAAGAATTGAGCTCTGCGGCAGTCAGTACGCCGTAAATGTTGAGAAAACGGGAATTTTTATCGTTGCCGACAGCGAAAAAGGGCTTGTCAACGGCTTTATAACCTTGCTTCATCAGATTAAGGCAAAGAAATTCACCGAAAACGATGCCGTTTTTGAGATTGACTGCGGCGTTTTCAGAGAGAAGCCGAATTACGAAAACCAGATGGTGCATTTCTGCATCTTCCCCGAAACGGAGCTGTGGGAGCTTGAAAGATTCATACGCTTCTGCGCCGCGCTGAAATACAGCCACCTCGTTATTGAATTCTGGGGAATGCTCAGATACGACTGCCTTAAAGAGCTCGGGTGGAGCTTTGCGTTTTCAAAGGAGCAGATTCGTCCGCTGATAAAAACGGCGAATGAGCTCGGGCTTGAGGTTATCCCCATGTTCAACCATTGGGGCCACGCCTCCGCAAGCCGCGTTCAGCACGGCAAGCACGTTGTTCTTGACCAGAATCCGAGACTTCAGCCGCTTTTCAGCGAAGACGGGTGGACTTGGGATATTGAAAATCCCGACACGCTCAGCCTCCTGCGAAAGATAAGAGCGGAGCTTATGGATTTGTGCGGCGAGGGCAAATATTTCCACTTGGGCTGTGATGAAGCGTATAATTTTGAGGTTACGACCGAAAACCACACCGTGCTGACGGATTATCTCAACAGCATTTCCCGTGAGCTTGTTTCCGTCGGCAGACGCGCGATTATGTGGGGCGATATGCTCATCGCAAAGCGCGACACATTCAGCAAAAACAACCGCTACACCGTTTCGTGCGAAAGCGTGGAGACTGAGCGGAGCATTCTCGAAGACCTCGACCGCGATATTATTATTGCCGACTGGCAGTACAATGTAAAAGAAGCTCCCGTTGAAACGGCTCTGATTTTTAAAGAAGCAGGCTTTGACACGATTCTCTGCCCGTGGGATTACACGGCAGGCAGTGATTCTGTTTTCCCCTGCGCCGAGACCGCCAAAAAATACGGACTTTCGGGTATAATGCACACCACATGGAACACTCTTTCTCTCGGAATGAGAGATGTTTCAAAAGCGGCGTTCCTTTCGTGGAATAAGAACGGAACTCTTCCGCCGCGCACATTTTTTGCCACGCACACCGCAAAAATCCTGCGCAAGGCTTATCCTGCCAACGGCGATTACCAAAAGGCAGGCTGGTCAAAAAAACAGATTATGGAAAATCGAAGATAACAGACTTTCGGAGGGATAATATGTCAATCTGGTCTTTTAAAAATAACGGCAGAACGCTTTGCATAAACACGGCGGACACACCCGCTCCGTGGACGAACAAGCTGTTCAATTCCGAGTACATACTCGACCTCACACAGCGTATGCAGGGTGCGGGCACGGTGATTAACCCCGTGTTCAAAACAAATCAGCAGATTGCCGAAAAGCGCGACTTTTTCGTGAAGTTCGGCGGTGAGGACTTCCGTCTGCTCTGCGGACAGGGAGAGGATTACCGCTGTGAGCAAAGCCCCGAAAGCAGTGAGGTTTTTGAAAAATTCAGCGGATTTTCGGCATCGGTAAGAGCGTTTGTACCTGTTAAGGGCAAAGCTGAGATATGGACTGTCAAAATCAAAAACGAGACAGAGAAAAAGGCGGATTTTTCGCTTTTCAACTGCTTCATTTTCAATAAAGCAGGCACAATGGGGCAGGTCGCCGAATGGGACGAGGCGACGGGCACGGCGTACCGCTCGGGCTTCCCCTACTATGTTTATTATGATGAATACGAGTCGGCTCTGAAAAAGAAAGATATATGTTTCTTAACCGCCGACATCAAGCCGACCGCATACGAAACGAATTTGCAGAGATTTTTGGGAACGGACAATCCGTTTTCTGTTCCCGTGAGCGTCAGAAACGGCAGACTTGCCTGCGGCAGAAGCGACTACGGCTCGGCGTGCGGTGCTTTGCAGTTTGACTTCACGCTCAAAGCAGGCGAAGAAAAGGAAATCAACCTACTTGCAGGCGTAACGAAAGAAATTGCCAATGTGAACGCTCTTAAAAATGAATATCTGAATGTCGAAAAACAGCTCGACGATGTAAGAAAGCTCTGGGACGAGCGGATAAGCTCTTTCACCGTTGAAACGCCCGACGAAAACCTCAACGCGCTTGTGAATGTATGGCTCAAAAAGCAGGCGGTTTTCCTCGGCAAAATGAACCGCGCGAGCACTTACTGCCCCGTGAGAAATCAGCTTCAGGACGCAATGGGTTACGCCATGGTTGACGCGGACGACGCATTCAGAATTGTCTGCAATGTGATGAAAAATCAGTACAGCAGCGGCTACCTCAAGGGCTGGGTTATGACCGACGGCTCCGCGCCGCAGAAGCTCTGCCTTATTGAGCACAGCGACGGCGCGATATGGCTGATTCTCTGCTTCACGAACATAATTGAAATGAGCGGCAAAAAGGAATATTACGAGCGCATTGTGCCTTACGCCGACGGAACTGAGGCGACGGTGCTCGAGCATCTCAAACAGGCGGCGAGATACATGGGCGGCAAAATCGGCGAGCACGGTATGTGCCTCATGCTCGACGGCGACTGGACTGACCCCTTAAACGGCCCCGGGCGAAAAGGCAAAGGCGAATCGACATGGAACACCGCCGCGCTGACATACGCGATAAGAAAACTCACCGCCGTTTTCCCCGACAATGAGCTTGAAAATATCGCGGATTCGCTTGAAAAGGCAATGAATGATTACGCGTGGGACGGCGAATGGTTCTACGCTGGCATCAACGACGACGGTCTGCCCTACGGCTCGCATAAGGACAAAGAGGCAAAGCAGTTCCTCAACGCTCAGAGCTTCGCCGTTATGGCAGATGCCGTTCACGGCGAGCGGCTCGAAAAGGTCGTAAATTCAATGGAACAGCTTAAAATCGACACGGGCTATCTTCTTTTTGCGCCCGCTTTTACTGAATACAACCCGATTTGGGGCAGAATCAGCGCAAAAAACGCGGGTACTGCTGAAAACGGCTGTGCCTACTGCCACGGAACGATGTTCAAGGCAGGCGCGGACGCGGCACTCGGCAACGCCGACAGAGCGTTGGAAACGCTTTATTCCGTCCTCCCCGTGAACCCGAAAAATCCCGTTGAGCGAAACGCTCAGTCGCCCACGTTCATTCCGAATTTCTATTTCAGCCTCGAGAATGAAAACTACGGTCTTTCAAGTCAGAATTACGGCACGGGCTCGGTCGCGTGGTTCCTGCATATTTTCGTTGAGCAGATTCTCGGAATCAAACACACAACCGACGGTGTTAAGGTAGAGCCGATGCTCCCGTCCTCGTGGAACGAAATAAAAGCGGCGAGAAGATACAAGGGCGAAGTCAAAGAGTATCTTTTGAAAAAATAACATCAGCGTTTCCGCATCGAGCACATTATAATAATTCAACCGTGATATTCCGAACATACAAACGGGCGATTCGTGAATCGCCCCTGCCGCCGAGAATTGAAGATTGTGCGGGATTTCATAAATTCGGGTGCGTGTGTCCCGCCCTCAATTATTCATCAGCGAAGCGACTTCATTATTCATTTTGCTCTGCAAATTCCTGTTTATTGAGCAAAAAATACCCGTCGAAAAGAGAACGAATCTCCTTTCGGCGGGTTTTTGTATTAAATTGCTTTTGTCAGAATGTTATTTTTGCTGTTCCGCCCTTAACTCCGAAGCAGTCATATTCACACCAGCTGTCGGCAAGCTGATAGGATTTAATATGAGCGTCGGCAGGTCTGCCGAAATAGCCGTTGTCAACGCGCGTGTAATTGCCTTCGCTGAAATTCTTGAAAAACGCGGTGCTTAAATACGGCACCATGTCGCCGCTGTCAACCATTCTGTAAAGTCCGCCCTCGCGCTCTTCTGTCATGATATAAGGCGAGCCCATGGTGAGTGTGTTTAAAATTTCGTATCTTTCTTTCATCTCGGTGTCGGCGGCGAACTGCTGAGCAACCATGCCGCCGAGGCTGTGCCCTACAAGAATGACCTTTGAGCCCTTCGGAATATCCTTTTTCGCAGTCTCTCTGAGCAGGTCAAGGTACATATTCTCCTTTGCCATTCCGCTCTTTACGCAGGTTTTAAGTCCGTTGACGGAGTCGTCCCACTGCATATTTGAGCCTACAAGGAAAATCGCGTAAGCAGTTCCGACTTTCTTGCTGCCGTCATAAAGCGTACTTTTTTTGATTGTGATAAGCTCGCCCTGGAAGCACATTTTAGCCGCGTCCTGAACATTTGCGATTGTTTTGCCCTTGGCGGACACCGCAAACGAAAACGCGGAAAAAATCATCAGAACAGCCATAAGCGCGGAAATTATTTTTTTGAGCATAACAGTAGCCTCCGTCAATAATATTTCCCTTTTATAATAATACATTTTTGAACATAAATCAAGTATTTTGAGGCTTTCAACTGACCATTTACAATAAATTCAGACAAAAAGCTTACACTGAGAAAAGATTATCGTCAAGCCTCCGCATCGAGCTCAAAGCCATAATTTATATCCGCGACTGCCCGAGTATAAAATTTATCTCATGAGCCACGGGAAAAATCCGCTGAGCCATGCAATTACATCATAAAGAAAATAGTTGATGTTGCCTATTGCTTCACGAAGAAATGTATTGAGATCCATAATTTTTCTCCTTTATGTTTATTACCAGAATCTGCCCCAGAGAAGTCTGCGGATAATCTCAACGGGGAGCGTGATTCCGATTGTGTAGTGAAGAATGGTTGAAATCGCGCGGAAAACCATGCCCATATCAAAGGTTTTATAGACGGTGGATGTGTATTCAACGCCGTCTGCAAGCGTTACGAACGGCTGAGAGTAGAGAATTCCGCCATCGCCCGTAATCATGAAGCGGACATAGCAGCCGATTTCATCTTCATATTCGTTGAGGTCAAGGGAGGTAACATCCGCGCCCTCGGCGATGAGCTTACCGTCGGAAACCCAGCGTACATTGTCAAATCTTGCGCCCTCAAACGAAATTGTGTTCGTTTCGCGGTCGATATTTATGCGGTGAACCTCGGGAGGCATATTGCCTGAGCCGTCAAATTCCTGATTGATGTCAGTGCCCGAATATCTTGCAATCGGGAAGCTTGTGCCCGCCTCCATGGCGTCGCGCCACGCTTCCTCGGTCTTTTCCGGCATGAGGAGCATTGTGAACGCGCGGTCGTACTGGTCAATGTGATGACCGTCGGAGGAAAGAATACCGTTGACGCATCTGCCCTTGGGGATTGTAAGGCAGTTTATCTCGTCCCACAGAAGAGTGTCCCAGTGGGTCGGGTCGGTAAGTCCGCTG
This sequence comes from Acutalibacteraceae bacterium, assembly GCA_045640865.1. Classification (GTDB taxonomy): domain Bacteria; phylum Bacillota; class Clostridia; order Oscillospirales; family Acutalibacteraceae; genus CAG-488. Next base: position 47,425 of record JAZUFU010000028.1, read on the forward strand.
TTGACCTCCATGGCAACACAGCTGTCGTAATCAAGGAAAATGTTTGCGAATTTATTTGCGTAATACGGCTGCTGAATTCTGTCGAGCGAATCGGGGTAACCGCCTACATACTCGCCGAGGTGGTTGAGGAAGCAGAAGCCGCCCTCCTTGTCGCACTGCTTGACAACTGTCTCATAGTCGCCGTAGATACCCATTTTCGCCTGAATATCCTTGCAGCCGAATGTGTTGATATGGCAGTCGTTTATCGGCGTTGCGCCGTTTGCTTCCGCGCCGCCTGTGATTTCGAGCATGCCGCCTAAATCTTCACCGCGTTCTGCGGCTATGGCGTCGCGCGCTTCGCTCTTGTATGTTCCGCTGATTATCGCCTCGCGCTCCTCTGATGTAAGCACAACGGGAGTTCTCATGTGAGTATTTTCAAACTTGAAAAGGCGGTAAAGAGGAACGGTCTTCGGCGGCTCGTCCCAGTGCTTGCCCACAACCGCGTGGTCGGTTATTGCAAGAATCTGGAATCCGTCGTCATAGTGCTGTTTAATGCTGTCGGCTATTGACGGTTCAGCGTCGGAAGCGTCGGTGTGGTTGTGAATTGAGGTCTTGTACTGCTTCCATGTGTCCCAGTCAACAGCGTCATAGGGGCTTGTGATTGTGTAATTGTATTTGCCTTTGACATCTGCCTTTGCGTCTGCCGCGCTGACAGTTCCGCCGCAGAGCGTGAATATCATCACGATGCACATTGCGAGCGCGCAGAGCTTTATTGCCGCTTTTTTCATAGCTTCAACCCTTTCGTATTGATGTTTACCGTTACGGTGTAACTTTAGTGTAACATACACAAAAATATAAATCAAGTGTTTAAAGATTTTATATGTTTTATTTTAAAAGAAAGACAGCTTTTCAGACGAAAAATGACAAACAGGACAGCATACCGCTGTATGCTGCCCTGCACGGCTCAGTTTTTTATTTATCAAACGCGGGGTTGAACGCGTAGAAATTTTTGTCGTTCATTTTATCTGTGGCAATTCTCATGCCCTCGCCGAAGCGCTGGAAGTGGACAATTTCCCTCTCGCGCAGGAATTTTATCGGCTCGCGCACATCGGGGTCATCGACAAGGCGGAGAATGTTGTCGTAAGTGGTGCGCGCCTTCTGCTCCGCGCCCATGTCCTCCGTGAGGTCGGTTATAACGTCGCCCTTTACGCCGATTGCCGCCGCGTTAAACGGAAAACCGCTCGCCGCCGTGGCGTAAATGCCTGCGGTGTGGTCAACAAAATATGAGTCAAAGCCGCTCTTTCTGATTTCCTCGGGCGAAAGATTCCTCGTCAGCTGATGCACAATCGCGCCTATCATTTCGAGATGACCGAGTTCTTTATGACCACCATGTTATCAGTGATAGATATACTTTCCCTGCTTCAATGAAAAATATAGGGGGTATTAAATTTTCGGGAGCTTCGGGTATAATGTCAACTCAAAATCATCGGGCGAACCGTGCCAGCGTGCTCCGTGGTCCTTTCGATATTCGACCTTTTCAACAATCTCTTTTAACAGGTCATTTTTTGATTTCGCGTCAGGCAGCATATCATATACAGCAATCAAGTGTTCTATTTTAGGAATAATTTTTATTCTGCCAAGATCGCGAGCTTGTTCTGTTTGCAGTTCGGCTTTTATTATGTCGTAATCACTGCGATTTTGTGCTATTGCATCATTTAATTTCTGCGAACGGTTCACGAATTGTGCCGGAGTATAAATCCCTTGTTCGAGCAAATCATGAACATTGTCAAGCTGTTTTGAAAGCTTGTCGTAATCTTTCTCCAACCGTGCAAGGGCTTTTTCTCTTGAGCTGATTGCAATATTACTATTATCATCTTCATGTTCAGATTTCCATTGTAATTGATAATCCGAAAGCCAGCCACGCAACGCCTCAATGATTTTATTTTCGACCATATACAGCGGAGCACTTACGTTATCGCACGCCGTATCGTGGCACATTAAGGCAGCCGGATAATCACCGGGATACGGGCGGCGAACCATTTTGTGTCCACATTTCGCGCATACAACAATTCCTGCAAGCGGATTTTGGACTGTGTTCCGTTCCCCTATTGGACGCGGCGGGTTCTCACTCAGATAGGTTTGGGCGAGCATGAAAGTTTCTTCCGTGATTAACGGTTCATGAAGACCGTCAACTATAATGTAATCATCAGGAGACCTTCGACGGCGCACACTCTTAACCTGACCGTCAACCATTTTCTTTTCATCTTTGCGCCAGTTCCACCGAACCTTACCATAATAAACTGGATTACGGAGTATATCTTTTATGGTAGCAATCGGCCAGTGTATTGCCTTAATTGGCGGAATCTTGAGGTCGTTAAGCCTTCGCGTAATCAAGCTCACGCCAAGGCGTTTATAGGTTCCGTCTTCTTGCAACTCGCCTTTTGTATATAACTCAAAAATCATCTGAACAATCTCGGCTTCGCCCGGCTTAGGTTTTAAGGTGAAACCTTTGTCGTCTGGTATTTTCATTCGCTCGTAGCCGTATGGTGCGCCACTATTAACCCACTTTCCCTCACGAGTCGAAGCTTCTCGGCCACGCTGCAGGCGGCGGTTGATAGTTTTGTATTCGCGGCGGCTCATGAACAAACCGAACTCAAAGTATTCCTCGTCAAATTCATTGTTTGGGTCATAATCCTTAATAGGAGTTATTATCTTCGTGTCGGAAAATTTGAAAGTTTGAGCAACTATGCCCTGGTCAATAGTATCTCCGCGAGCGAGACGCTCAACCTCCATTACAAGAACGCCTTCCCACAGACCTTGTTCAACCTCTGACAACAGCTGTTGCATAACAGGGCGTGCAACAATGCTTTCGCCCGACGCAATCTCTTTATAAATCTGCGTTACATTTAATTGTCTCCGCTTTGCGAGTTCCAACAGAGTTGTCATGTGTCGCGTTAAGGTTTCGCCCTCTCCGCGAGCTTCAGCCTCTGCATCGGCACGGCTCTTGCGGACATACAGGCAATATGCCATAATATCACCTCATATTTGATATAATCTATCATTTCAAGCCATTCTCGCCCGTTTCCTGCTTTAATAGTGCATGGAGGTGAGAGAATATGGCGAATGATAGAAGCGAGCTTGTAGAGCAGTTCAAAGACCTTCTCGAAGGCATGAGCGCGGACGAAATCAACGAAATCCACGCATACATAAAGGAACTGCTCGATAAAGAAGCTCAACAGTAAATTTTTAACCGTGTCGAAATCGGCACGGTTATTTTATTGCTTCGTCCAGTTATAACCGCAATTCTTGCAAAGACAAATATTTTTATATGTTATATGGTTTTTAGTGTGTTCCATTGTTTTAGATATAGATTTACCTTTACCTACATATTTCTTTTTGCTGAAAATTTTCACGAACAGTCGCGGGATAAAGAGGAAAATCCAAATAAAAAGGTCGATAATCCACCACCACCAGCCGACGCATATCCACCAGAGGAAGCCGTGTTTCTTTTCCTTATACTTTGATTTTGACTTTGTTTTTGTTTTAGAGGTTGTTGTAGAGCCTCGGTTCTCCTGAAAAAGCTGAACATCAACATTAAAACTGCCGCACTTAGGACAATTTATTCCGTCCTGTTCAATAGTCTGTAACGCTGCTCCACAGCTCAGACAAAACGCAGAGCCATCGGGCGTATTCATTCCACATTTCGGACATTTCATAATTTTTCCTCCATTTCCCTGTTGGGTAAATATATAAACCGTATGGTTTTCCTGTAGTTTTATTGGGTTTTCCTGTAGTTTTAAAACGGTTTCCTGTACTTTTATCGGGGTTTCCTGTAGTTTTATCGAGGTTTTTGTTACAGAAACAAGGGTTTTTGTTACAGAAACGGGGGTTTTTGTAACATTTACTCCCAAAATATTGACACTTTTTCAGTGCCTGAACCCGATTTCCTAATTTAGCAGTATTTATATAGATAGCAGTAATATTTATATATAATATATTTATATATAATATATATTAAATAAAATATAAGATTATAAAATAAAAAAGAGTATATATAGTAAGCTCTCTCTTTTATCTTTATCTTTCTTTGCTTCTTTCTTTCTCTTTCTGTTTTCTCTCTGAGCTATAAACAGCCGCTCAACTTATTGAATTAAGCCACAGGAGCTTACACAAAGTGTTTTAAAAGGTTCGGCGATAAATTCATTACCAAACACAAAACTCGTCAAATACGGGCTCTCAAGCGTTATTTTCGTCGTTTTTAACCATTCGTATAAAATCTATGACTTTCTGCTTGCCTGCGTCAGAAAGAGATTTAAAATCTTCAATCGTTTCATCCAACATCTCGTCATAAGCAGACTTTTCCTCCCAACCCATTAAATAGCCAGGGGTACAGCGGAGGACTTCCGCCAACAGTTCTATTTTATCAGATGGTATGTTGGTTATAATATTGTTTTCATATTTTTGAATGGTTTGCTTTGTAACATCAACAACCGTTGCGACATCTTCCTGAGTAAGTTTGAGCGATAATCTTCTGTTCTTAATTCTCTGACCGATTGTCATTTTTCTCACCTCGTCAACATTTTAACATATTTTTTAAAAAAGTCAACTAAAAAGCGAAAAAAATTCGTAAAAAACACTTGACAGGCTATTTTGGGTGTGTTATATTAGTAGCGTAACAAGCGACTAAGAGGAGGTGAAGAAGATGATAGATACAAACAAACTGCGCGGAGCAATCAAGGCAAAAGGCTATACACAGGCTGAATTTGCAAAAAAAATCGGTATTTGTGAGCAAACATTGTCAAAAAAGCTCAACCGAGGCGTTTTTGACAGTAATGAAATGCAAGCGATGATTGATATTCTTGAAATCACAGACCCTTGCTCTATTTTTTTTGCTCGTCAAGTAGCGCAATAAGCGACTTTTGAAAATTAAGCGAAAGTGAGGAAATAACATGGCAGTAAACAAAGCGGTACTTACAATCGCAATGGGAAGAGCCGGGTTAAATCAGAAGCAGATTGCAGAAAAAATCGGAACGTCTGAGACGATCCTCAGCGATAAGATTAACGGCAAAAGACCGTTTCGTGCAGACGAAATTATAAAAATCTGCGAGGTGCTTAACATCACAGACCCCGCTCTGCGCGGCAAAATCTTCTTAAATTCACCAGGCAACTACGCAACAGTAGCAATGGAAGAATTTAAGGCAAAAGAATCAGGACGAACCGCCGTTGTAATGGCTCAACTCTGTTCCGATAGAAAGGGTGTTGATATATATTTTGACGGCAGAATATCAGACTGTGTCGGATTGTTTGCGCACCTCGCCCTCCCCCTTGCGAAGCATTTCGAAACAGATGTTCCCGATTTTCTTCACGCAGTTGCAGCAGCAGCCGAGGAGTTGAAAGAAGAATTAGGTGAGGCACATGAATGAAATCGAGCGTGAATTTATCAGAAGCTTACGCCGAGCACGCGGAATGACGCAGAAAGATGTTGCAACATTACTCGGCTACGAAAGTGCATCAGGCTACAACGCCCTCGAAAACGGTCAGGTCAAAATGACTGTTGAACAGCTCAAACAGCTCAAACGAATCTTCAATATCACCAACGAAGCAATAAACATGTTCTTCTTAAACGAATAGGACATACCACGTCAATCATAATCAAATAAAGGAGGTGCTCGTATGCCACACATAGTTGAATCTTTTAAGCTCGGAAAAACGACAATAAATATATGCGACGACTGCACAGTGAAATCTTCAGCAGAGGTGGAGGAAATCCTCCGCAGAGTTTCCGCAAACGCTCAGGCTTCAATAAGCGCGGCGTACGGTTCAAATGGAGACTATAGACAAAAGATTGAAGATTACATCGCGCATTGAAAATGCTTTCTATGGTGCTATCTCACACATACAAGAATTTGTTATATCCGTCCGCTGCTTTGTGGATAAATTCATATCCCCGAAGTTCAAACGAAAAATCGTAAAGTGTGTGGACAAGCAAATAAAAAGAAAATTTAAAATGTTGTTCAAAAAATTCATTGAAACACTTGACAACATAACCCTGCTCGATGTGTTCGAGAATTTTCTCTTATTTCTTTCGATCGTGGCGTTTTGGATAGCGTTTATTGCGCTGTTTATCCTCGTCAATTCGTCAAATCCTTGGCGCGAAATAGGAATCATTCTGTCCTGTGCCGGAATGATAGGAATTTATTTCGGTTACAACAAGCAAAAAGAAAAAGAGCGTATCGAAATGTGTGAGCTGGAGTGTAAAAAGTATGAGAAGCAAGCAAAGGAGGCGGCAAAATGGCTGTTAAAAGAAAAAAGCTCGAAAAACTGATAATGCGTACTCGCCCCCCCGTGAAGCTCGTGTGTTAGCTCAACGCTGGCTTAAAGAAATGGGAAGCTACGGCAAAGCAGTAAGATTTATCAACATGACAAGCCTTTTTACACAGAGATGGAAATAAACATAAACCCTAACATTATCACGATAATAATCTGTTCGGCGGGCGCGCTTATATCTTTCGGATTTTGGCTCGCGCAGAACCGCCGAAGATAACGGAATGTAGCTCAATGGCAGAGCGCGGGTAAACCCGAGCCCGTGCATCCGAGTTCGACTCTCGGCATTCCGAATATTTTGGGGTGTCGCCAAGCGGTAAGGCAACAGACTTTGACTCTGTCAGCCGTCGGTTCGAATCCGACCATCCCAGCCAAAAGGGAAAATGGCTCTATAATCCCTATTAAGTCCACAGGCGGCAAATGCGTTTTTTGAATTTCTCCATAATATTGAGTTCTCCACATTACATTTATTTGCTGTTTTGAATTAAGTGCCGCCTGTGGCATCCCTTGACAACTGAATCCAGCGTACGTATCACAAAAACATTCGAACATTCTTTAACACTCAGACCGAGCCGTGCGCTGTGTTGAGCTGTCAAGGCTTAAAAATTTATAAGGAGGTAAAAGATGAACCAGGCAAAAATTCAGCAAATGCTCGATGCGGTCTTTGATGACAAACCGCAGGCGTTTGAAATTGCGAGAGCAATTTCTGATGTCAAGGCAAAGCACATGGTCGCAAGCTTAGGATTCACGCCGTTAATTGACGACGAATATTTTGCTCAGCTTGTGGCAGAAAGAATTGTTCAGAACAGGTTCTCTGACATGACTTTCGCGCTTTGCGCACAAAAAAAGAGCGCCGCAAACGCGGACGCCCAAAATCAACACCCTTATCCTATCACGGGTGAGGGAAAATGTCAAGTGTCAATTATCGTGGCAGAGGTACAGATATGAGATACTCTGACGCGGACGAGATCGCCGCAACAAAAGGTACAGCAATTCCCGATGTTGAACCCGAACACGCGGAGTTGCTGAACAAAGACGAAATAGGCTTATATTTTATTTTACGCAGATATGGAGGAAAAAATGAAACTTTACGAAATGACGAAAGCTGCAGCAGACCTGTATGAGCTGTTGTCAGCCGATGAGATTGATGAAGAAACATTTAACACAACACTCGAAGCTATGGGAGCAGAAGAAAAGCTCGAAGGCTACTGCGCTATAATTCGCGAGCTTGAGTCAGATGCAGACAAGCTCAAAGCGGAAAAAGACAGAATCGCCGCAAAGCAGAAGACGGCAGAAAACGGCGTTAAGAGAATGAAAGAAGCTATCATAAACTATCTCCACGCCGCAAATCTTGAAAAGGCAAAAGCTGGCACTTTCAGCGTCGCAATATCAAAATCAAAGGCAGTTGTTGTCGCAGATGAAAGCGCAATCCCGCTTCAGTACTTAATTGCTCAGCCTGCCAAAATTGACAAAGCGAGTATCCGTTCAGAGCTTATGGAGGGCAGAGCTGTTCCGGGTGCTACGTTACAGATAAACGAGGGCGTGAGAATAAGATGAACGGCAAAATAGCATTTCGCGATTTAAAAGCCAACGAGGTTGAATGCCGTATAGGCTCAGTGAGCAAGAAAGGCACAGGCTTATCACTTCTTCTCTACAAAGACGCTCGCTGCGACATGAACATCCTTGATGAAACTGTAGGCGCAGAAAACTGGCAGCGCAGACACTACGAGTGTAAAGGAAATCTTTTCTGCGAGGTTGCAATTTTAGCGGAAAATGGCGAATGGGTAAAGAAATCAGACTGCGGTGTAGAAAGTTACACGGAAAAAGAAAAGGGCGAAGCCTCCGACAGTTTTAAACGCGCCTGCGTAAACTGGGGCATCGGCAGAGAACTGTACACTTCACCTTACATATGGATTCCTAAAGAAAAGTGCAACATTGAGAATGATAAAGGCAAATTTGTTTGTTACGACAGTTTTGAGGTCGAAAGCATTAAAATCGAAAACAAGGTAATAACAGCTCTTTCGATTAAGAACACGAAAACAAAAAAAGTTGTCTTTTCTTTCCCCACCTCAAGGAAAGGAAACCAGGAAACGCAGTCAAGTACTCCTGAGTGTGAAGTTGACAACTGGCGTTCAGAATATATAAGAATCTGCAACGAAAAAAAGATTAACGCAACAGAATACGCGGCATCCCACGGAATCAACAAAAACACAACACAAGAGCAGTACAGGGCGATTTGTGAGGAACTGCTGGCATGAATGTTACAGGCGAAATAAAAGATTGTAGCCTTGACATTAAATCGGGAAAACCAAAAATAACGCTTGAAATCAATGAAAAATCCGACTTTTTGGCAGAATACGACGAACTGAAAGACAAGAATTTGTCCATTGAAATCAAGCAGTATCACCCGAAGCGCTCCCTTAATGCCAACGCCTATTTTTGGGTGCTGTGCGGTAAACTCGCAGCAAAAACCAAAATCAGCAAAGTGGAAATCTACCGCGAATTTATCAAAAATATCGGTGATAACTTTGAGATTTTGGCGGTGAAGACGGAAAGCGTAGAAACATTCTGCAGAAATTGGGAGCGCGGACGGCTCGGCTGGTTTTGCGAAAATTTAGGCTCACGAATCAACGGTTATACAAATCTCTGCGCATATTATGGATCGTCTTCTTATGACAGTAAACAGATGTCAGATTTGATAGAGGCAGCCAAGGTAGAATGTGAAGAACAAGGAATACAAACCTTGCCTCCCGATGAAGTCGCAAGACTTATAGATTTGTGGGGCAAGACAAATAAATGAATAGGAGGAACATCACCGTATGATTAACAATGTAGTACTTATGGGAAGACTCACGGCAACGCCTGAGCTTCGCAGTACGCAGAGCGGAACATCAGTTACAGCGTTTACAATAGCTGTAGAGCGTGCCTATGTCAAGCAGGGCGAGCAGAGACAAACTGATTATATTGACTGTGTCGCATGGAAGAACAACGCTGAATTTATCACAAGATATTTTCAGAAAGGCTCAATGATAGCCGTTACGGGCAACATTCAGACCCGTACCTATGAAGACAAAAACGGCAACAAGCGCAAGGCTGTTGAAGTAGTTGTAGATAGCGCAAGCTTCTGTGGCTCAAAAGCAGAATCGGGTAAAACAAACAAGCCGGCACCCGCCGAAGAAAGCGATTTTGAGGAAATTTCAGAAGACGACGATCTTCCGTTCTAAGGAGGCGATACAGTGGCCCGTCCGATGAAAGACGGGGTTGATTATTTCCCAAAGAATACGGATTTTTATCAGGATGATAAGGTGCGCTTGATAAGGGCAAAATTTGGAGCAAAGGGAATGTATTTATTGGATTATCTCCTTTGCGACATATATGGCAAAAATGGGTACTACACAGAATGGAATACAGACAGGTGCTTCCTTGTGTCAGACGGTGCAGGTTGTGGCTGTGATTCAGGATTCGTGAAAGAGTTTATCATCGGGTGCCTCCAATGTGCTTTTTTTGATGAAAGTGTGTTTAACGCGTTCGGTGTGCTGACTTCTCCGGGTATCCAGCGGCGCTATATACGAATGTTTAATAGCCGTGATGAAATTCAAATTATTAAAGAATACTGGTTGTTAGACACATCTTTAAAAAAAGATGTTCCGAGCAGTGTTCTTAATAAGATTACCTTTAAAAGCGTTAAAAGTACCGAAAACCCCGATAAAAGTACCGAAAACCCACAAAGTAAAGTAAATAAAAGTAAAGAAAATAAAAGTAAAAATAATAGCTCGGAGCAAGACGAGCTTGCTGCCGAGCCGCCGATTATTACTTTACCGCTCAATGATAAGTCGGAACACCCTATTTCTCAATCACAGATTGATGAATGGTCTGAGCTGTTCCCTGCCGTAAATGTTTTACAGGAGCTTAAAAAGATGAAAGCTTGGTGCAATGCACACCCCGAAAAGCGAAAGACAAAGCGCGGTGTAGATGGATTTATTGTTAGATGGCTGTCTAAAACCCAAGACGAGGGCGGTATCAACAATTTTAATGCGCCTGTAGGCGGCAAAGGCGCGAACTATTCCGATGTCAACAGATACAGCACGGGAGGCGATGACAAATGCCCGACTTAAACGAAAATCCTAAATTTGTTTACGCTCCTCCACCGAAAGACGATAACGACAGACTTCGGAGAATAGAAAGCGACAAGGTATGCAACCTGTGTGGGAAGCCTCTTGATAAGATGCTTCTGAACTGCCCCAAAACATCGACATGGATGGTCCTATATCAGCAGTGCCAATGCGTCATAGACAGAAAAAAAGCCGAAGAAAGCGAAGCAAAGGCTCGCGCAGATGAAGCGCGCAGGCAAACGCGATTAGCTCGGTGCAAAATTCCCGACGAGTACAAATGCAAAACATTGGACAATTTTGAACGGAGACACGGCACGGAAACAGCCGTTGATGTTGCGAAGTGGTACATAGAACACTTTCCGACAACAACAAATGTTCTGTTTATAGGTGCCACAGGCAGCGGAAAGACACACCTTGCATGTGCTATCGGCAACGAAATTGTTAAAACTCATTCCGTCAGATTTGTTGTTGTGGGAGACCTTTACAGAGAGGTACTTCAAACATATACAACACGCGATAAGTCGGAATTAGATGTTATTGATGAATACCTTAAATGTTCATTTCTGATTATTGACGACATAGGAACAGAACCCATGACGCCAAAATGTAAAGGCATTTTTCATTCGATAGTCGATTATCGAATCAGAAACGCCAAGCCGACAATTATGACATCTAACCTGAACACTGACGAGCTGGCGGAGTACCTTGACAGTCGCACGATTGACCGAATTATCGGCGACTTCAAAAAATACACACTTACCGCGACCTCGTACAGACGAGAAAAATCAGCAGCAAGAAAGAAGTGATAAATTGAAAGACACGATTAAACGAATCAGCGCAGAAGCGATTGACTTCTATCCGACACCCGAAAAGCTCGCAGACGGACTTCTTTTAGGCGTTGACCTGAGAGGAATCCATACGGTGCTTGAACCGTCTGCAGGAAAAGGCGACCTTTTAAGACCGCTCGCAATGAGAGAAAATGTGCACTGCTACAGAGACTTTGATGTTGACTGCATTGAGCTTGACCCAAATTTGCGGCAGATATTAAAGTATAACTTTACAGAACGCAAACACGAATTACAGCATCAGATAAACCAAATCAAGGCAAAGTATAAGTATTGCGAGCATCGTTACAAAGAGGGGTATGTATATTACAACGGCGAGAAATATGTTCCTATTCCCGACAATGACCAAAGCGCGATAAGAGCGCTGGAAATGGAATTAGAATATTTCTTCGCTCAGGGTATTCACATCGTAGCTGATGATTTCCTTTCATTTGAGACGATGAAAACATACGACCTCATATTGATGAATCCGCCTTTTTCAAACGGCGATATGCACCTGTTAAAGGCTCTGAAGATGCAGGAAAACGGCGGCAACATCATCTGTATCCTCAACGCTGAAACAATCCGTAATCCGTGCACCATGATGAGACAAGCCCTTGTAAATCAGCTTGAGCAGTATGGCGCTTCGATTGAATATATCAAGAATGGATTTTCAGCAGCAGAAAGAAAAACCGATGTCGAAATTGCAGTCATTAAGGTGTCAATCCCGGAGAAAAAAATTGAAAGCGATATTTTCAAAAGATTTCAGAAAGCTGAGGAATACGAAGAAGTTGACATGACCTGTGAGGAATTAGAGGTTACAGATTATATCAAAGCCATTGTCGCAAGATTCAGAGCCGAAGCCAAAAGCGGCGTGGAGCTCATAAAACAGTACAAGGCCATGATTCCGCATATGACTATAAGCTTCGACGACAAATCCTATGGTTACGATAAGCCGATATTAAACCTCAAATGCAGAGACAATGATGTTTCAATAAACGGATTCTTAAGGGAAGTGAGATATAAATATTGGAAAACGCTGCTTTCCAACCCAAAGTTTGTCGGTAAGCTCACAAGCAAATTACAGGAAGAGTATCAAAGACAAATCGAAAGACTTGCGGGGTATGATTTCAGCGAATTTAATATTTATACTCTTTCCGCAGAAATGAACTCGCGGATCAAGAAAGGCGTAGAAGACGAGATAATCGCGATGTTCGACAGGCTCACTGAGGAACACACTTGGTATCCCGAAACGAAGAAAAACCGCCATTATTATGACGGTTGGAAAACGAACAAAGCTCACAAGATTGATAAAAAGGTCATAATCCCCTGCTATAACGTTTTTGATTCATACGACGGAAGCCCGAGAGTTTACAACGCAAGAGGTGTGCTCGAAGATATTGAGAGAATACTGAATTTCCTTGACGGAGGTATGACCCGCGATGTTGATTTTTGGCATGCGCTCAAAGTATGCTTCAACCAGGGAATCACCAAAAATATTGGGCTTAAATACTTTAAAGCCACATTCTACAAGAAAGGCACGGTGCACCTTGTTTTTACCTGCCCGGAGCTGATCGAGCGTTTCAACATTTACGCCGCGCAGTATAAAAAATGGCTTCCGCCGAACTACGGCAAAAAAGCATACACAGACATGACTGCTGAAGAAAAGCAGGTTATCGACGGATTCCAGGGCGAAGAGGCATATAACGAGATACTCAAAAACTCCAGTTATTATCTCAAACCCGTAACATCAGAAAACATGCTTATGCTCGAAGCGTAAAAAAGCCCCAGCATTCCCCGAAGTACCACCAACGAGAAGCTGAAGCTTTTACAGATTAAATTTGAAAGGAGTTCACAATGGAAGACCTTACCAAAATTGAACCTAATACTATTATAGCAGAAAATGATGAAAAAAATCAAGAGGAAGTTAAAAACGCCTCAGAGCAGGCAATCCTCAAGCTGACAGAAGAAGCAAAATCAGTCAGCGGTCAGAATGTCCCGGCTATTGCGATTTTTCAGTATCTTATGGAAAAAGTGGCAGATGATGTAGATTTTGCCGCTTGCGTCATAAACGAAGAAAAAACGCTCTCAAAGTGCTTTACGCATATCACCGAGACAGCCCTCAATCTCGGACGCGAACAGAACCCTAACAGAAAACAGGGCGAAGCGTTCATGGTCGGCATGAGCGACACAGAGATTTTCGGCGCGGTGAATGAATACTATCAGTTGTCAGACAGAGAAATTGAAAACCGTAAAGCGCAGAAGCTTAAAGAAATTGAAGCTGCGCGTGAAGCGGCAGAGAAGATCCGCGCTGATGAAGCAAAGAAGCGCGAAGAGAAAAAGCAGGAAGCAAAAGCCGCAAAAGAAGCCAAAGCAAAGAAAAAGGCAGAAGATGAGGCAAAAAAAGAAGAAGATGATGATGCTCAGTTCTCGCTCTTCGATGTGCCGCAGGACGGTGAAGACAAATGATGACTGTTTACAAGGCATTTGAAAAAGACCTGACCTGCAGAGGGTATCAGTTCAGCACAGACAAGGTTAATATCACGGAGGAAGCGAACTGCGTTCAGAACGGCTTCCACGCCGCCGAGAACCCGCTTGACTGTCTTTCTTATTACTCAGATATGGACAATGCGGTTTACTGGAAATGCTCGGCATCAGGCGATATTGACGAAGACGGAAACGACAGCAAAATTTCGTGTACTGAGCTTACGCTCATAAAAGAACTCACCGTGCGCGAATTCGTAATAGAAAGCATTAAATATATGCAGGCGCACCCATTCCGTGAATGGAGCAACAAAGTGTCAGAAGAAAGAGCTGAAGCTGATAGCCACTTTGCAATTGCAAGAGGGAAAAATCCCGTAGCAAAAGGAAAAGTCGGAACAATTCTCGGATTTGTCAAAGAATGTGAAAATTCGTCAAACATCCTTGCGGCGGCATTATTGGAAATTGACGGTTTCCAATTCAAGGCTGATACATGGTACGACATATACGGGAACATCGTCGAAAGCGAGGAAACGAAATGAAAAAAGCCGAGCTTTTAAAATTCAAGCCGATTAACGCAACACCGACAATGATGAGAAAGGCAAACGAGCAAAAACCGATTCCTTTGTCATACTGCAACAGGAAATATGAATATAAGCCCGCTTGCTATATGCGCTGTACGATGTGTGGCGATATACTCCGTGTTTCGATTTATTACACCGAATATATGCGAATGGGCAGCACTTCCCCTCTTTTTGATATATTTATCGACCCGGACAAGCACGATTTTGTGTCATACAACTACAAAGAAAAAGCATGGAGCGAAGCAACAATCGAACGGTTACAGTATCCGAGTTACATATACGGAGATTTCTGTTACAGCAGTAGAGAGACGAACAAAGTAATAAAGAAAAAACTCGGCGTAAAAAATGGCGGATACCAAGGCGTGCGTGATTGGCAAAACTCCGTCCGTCGGGAGCAGCTCACCGCGAAGCACAAGAAAATCACAGACCCGTGGGATGAAGTAATGAGGAAGGTCCCGCAGAAACCAAACGGATTTGACAGGTGGGCCGAAAAGCACAGCGGATTAGAAGAATACATCTTCTATGATTACGAAAAAAAAGGAGCAACCTGCGGGTATTGCTCATATTGCGAAAAAGAAGTGCCGATAAAAAATCCCAAACACGGCAAAGTCGGAAAATGCCCGTGCTGCGGACATCAGATTGTGTTTAAGGCTAAAGGCAGATTCAACATTATCGACACGAAAGTAAAAATCTGCTACCTGTTGCAGAGATACAGTAGCACAAAGGTTATCATCCGTAAATTTTGGCTGTCAAAAAGGTACAGAAAAGACATCCTTTCCCCGGGTGGAATCAAGCCGGAGCTTAAAATCAACGAATGGCGCAGGGCGATTTATGACGCAGCGACAAACGGCGGCGAAAGCTATTATTACGGTGATTATTGCCACCGAGAGCTTCGCTGGATATACAACTGCGAAATGACGCCGCTGGGTAATTACTTTTGGGGTTCAGACTATGCGAGCATTTACCCTAAAAACACGAGACAACTCACGACTGTCATTCCGAGAACTGGATTGGTTGAATTCATCAAATCTAAAACACCTATTAACCCCGAATTATATCTCAGAAAATATATGCAAAGTCCCTGGATAGAGCAGTTGAGCAAAGCGGGACTCAACAGGTTTGTCGGCGATATTATTGCAGGGCATGTAGATGATTACGACGAAGATTTTGAACTGCCAAATAAAAAATCTCTTGCCAAAGCATTGAGAATTGACAAGCAAAGAATGAAGCGCCTCAGAGCAAATAACGGCGGCACGGCATTTCTTGAATGGCTGACAGCCGAGAAAAACGGCAATAAAAATATTGCAGATACGGTTATAAACTGGATGTGCGAGAACAACATTCGCCCCGAGGATATAAAATTCATTACTGACCGTATGAGCGAATTACAGATCAAGAACTATCTTGAGCGCCAGCAAAAAAGCATAGGTTTGCCTGTCAAAGAGATAATCGGCACATGGGAAGATTATCTTGTAATGGCTACAAGGCTGAAAATTGATACAAGCAAAGAAATTGTGTTTAGAGCAAAGCTTTTGAAGCAACGACATGACGAGCTTGTTAAGCTCTGCGGCGACAAGGAAAAAGCTATGCGAGCCGGCGAAGTTATAAAGAATTATCCCGACATTGAGGATGTTCTTTCAGATGTCAAAAGCCGATATGAGTTTGAAAACAAGGATTTTGCAATCATTATTCCGGCACGCATAGAAGAAGTGCTTATTGAGTCAACAGCATTGAGTCTCTGCATCGGCAAATCAGATGACAGATACTTTGAGCGTATTGCCACAAGAGAATCATATCTCGCATTTTTGAGACGCAAATCAGACCTTGAAAAGCCTTGGTATCTTATTGAGGTTGAGCCCGGCGGTCAACTCAGACAAAAACGAACTTTCTTCGATAAGCAGGAAAAAGACCTTGACGAAGCAAAAGCGTTTTTGTCTGCGTGGCAAATACACATACAGAATCAGCTGACAACTGACGATGTTCTGAGAGCAGAGAAAAGCGAAAAGCTGAGACTTCAAGAGTTTGCCGAACTCAGAGAAAGCGGCGCAAAAATCAGAAACGGAGAACTTGCAGGTCAGTTGCTTGTGAATGTGCTTGAAACAGACTTCACACCGCTTCCCGCCGAAGCAAGCTAAAGGAGAAGAGAAATGAAGCCAACAATAAAAAGCAATAAATTTCCATCGGTTACCGGAGATTATTTGTGCAGAGTTTTAATCCCGAATGACGGAGGCACGTTCAAACAGTGCTGGAGAGTACTTCATTTCTATCCGCAGGGCTTCTCTTGCGAGGGAATGATAGTGGTGGAATGGCGCGACCTGCCTGAATTGCCTGAGGTTGAGTTATGAGCGGTCTTGTCTTTACACCGAAAGAAGCCGCAGCACTCGGCATAAAAATTTCCGAAACAGAGCCAAAAAGAAAGAGCAAGTACAACGCTCGCAAGGTCGAGGTTGACGGAATTAAGTTCGACAGCCAAGCCGAAGCGAACTATTACTGCAAGCTCAAAATATTGCTCAGAGCGGGCAAAATAGACGGTTTTTGCCGTCAGCCAAGGTTCGTTATCACTGAGGGAAAAAACGGCGAGAAAGGCACTGAGTACGTTGCGGATTTTATAATTTTTCTGCCCTATGGCAAATACAAAATAGTAGATGTTAAAGGTGTAAAAACCGATGTATTCAAATTAAAAATAAAATCGCTCCGGGAGAAGTACCCGAAGCTTACAGTAGAACTGGAGGAATAAATAATGAAATTTAATAAAGCAGAGTTGGCTTATGCCCTTACAACATTAAAGCCGCTGGTATCCAACAACAAAGAATATAAGGGAGTCCTCTATGATAAGGGTACGCTGAGGGCAAAAGACGAAAATACAGAAATTATGCTCAAACTGAGCGAAGAAACAGACAACACGTTTGTTATTCCTGAAATCGGAATCGCCCTGATTGCAAGTTTTCCCGACGATGAAGTTGAAATTGAAGCAAAAGCCGAATCAGAAGTACGCAATATAAAAATAAAAGCTGGTAAGGTAAAAACCACTCTTGCAACCTTAAAGGCTGAGGATTACCAGCCTTTAAATGCGGCAAAACAGGGAACAACAGTTGACTTCAAGACTGATGAGCTGAAAAAAATTCTTGCAAGCGTTTTGTTCTGTTGTGATACCAGCACTAACGACAATAGCAAAACGCAATATAAAGGAGTTCATTTTTACGCAGCAGACGGGATAATACACAGCGTTGCATGCGACGGTTATCGCATGGCAGAAGCGACTATAACAGCTGAAAGTGAGAGATTTGATACCATTATCCCGAACAAAACGGCGCAGAGAGTCATAGCAACAGAACTCGGCGATGAAGTAAGGATTCTCTCAGCCAAAAGCAGTATAACCTTTAAGGGAAAAAATGCAACAATAGTATCTTGCGTGTATGACGGCGCGTTTCTCGATCCTAACAAAGCTTTTCCACCTGCTCAGAGCGAACTGGAAATAAGCAGGACAGAGTTTATGAGCTACTGCAAAAAAGTACAACTCATTACGCCAAGCAAAGAAAAAAATATATACCCGTCAGAGCTCAATTTTGAAACGAATGGAAGCATACAGGCAAAATATGTATCACCTACCGCAACAGTAGAAGAATCATTTGAGTTTGAGGGAAGTTTGCCTAAGCCAATTAGAATGGGAACGAACACAGAATACATTTATTCAGTGTTCTCCGCTCTTGAGGATGACAAAATAAAAATCGGAGTATCGGAAAGCAAAGCCCCAATAACTTTTAAGAGCACAGATGAAAGCTTCAGAGCGATGGTGCTCCCTGTAAGACTTAAAGATAAAACCACAACACAGGGATAAAACATTCGGAGGAGGTTCGGCATGGATATTAAGACGCTTTTTAAAAAGTACGGAAAAACGACGTACTTCATTTCAACTGCTGACGATTGGCGCAGTACACCGTTCGGCTCAATCCTTATTCCTTACAGTTGCATGCAGGGCGCGGCAGTCTCCTGCTCTGCCGACGACAAATATGTGATACTCTGCCCGCCCGAGCACGACATAAGCAAGCTCGACAAAGGAAGCACGGTCGTTAAGGTCGGCAAAAAGAAGTACAGCATACTGGAATCTGGCGCCACAATGGAACAAGGCAAAATCACCCTCACTTATGGCGTCTTGAAAGAGGCAAGCAATGGATAATGAACAGTTGAGCTTCTTCGACGAAGTACAAGAGATTCAAGAATCCTTGCCTGAGTCTGAACCGCAAGAATGTCCTTATCTGAATGACCGTAAATACCATTGGTGGAGCATGAAAAACACACATCTTTGTGATGAAGCGCACGACTGCTCACACTGCCACATTACAGATAGGTTCGCATTGAGCTGGGAAAATCAAATCCAAAAAAGATGTAATGTTCATACTTGCACAGAATGTGAGTCAGAATATCAAGGCGGCAAATTCTATCATAGGTGCAAAATCACAGGCAACAAATGGACAACGGGAGTGTGGAGTTATTACGAGGATTACAACAAAGACCCGATAAATTCCCCTTGTAAGTTTTGCGACTTGGTATCTTGTAATAACTGCGCGTTCAGGCAAGAGGTATCTGACGACAATCCTTACGGTTGCTGTGGGAGCTGTGCAAACAGGCTTTATTGCCCCGAAAGCAAGGCGAAGCAAAAGGAAATCACCAAAGATGAATTTATTTCATTGGCAAAAATAGATGTAGAAGACTCAGGCGATATGTTCAGCATTGACCTTTCAAAAGGAAAATGCAAAAGCACATATCAATGTGAGTGCTCAAACTACAACGGATATATCAGCTGTACAAAAGACTCATATATCAAATGCGCCTGCACGGAGCAGAAAATAAAAACGGATATTTTCCGAGCTATATGCACCAAAGATTATGAATACTGTCCGTTAAACAAAGAATGAACAATTGCCGCTGGTGCTTCATCAGCGGCAAAGGAGGAAATAAAGTGTACTATAAAATAAAAAAATTCGAGCCTGATAATCCTCAGGCGGTTGACGGATTCGTAACCGTTACAACCGCTCCCAACGACGAAATCGCCAAACGCTGCATTGAAAAATTAAATGAGTCAAAAGCTGGCTTATATGTATATTCTGTTGAATTTGACGACGAATGAACGAGGAGCGATAAAATGAAAGTAAAAGAACTTATAAACGGCATTGACGCAAGAACGGAAGTTCTTGAAATTCATGAGCAAGGTAAGCCTCTTTCTGACAGCATAAGTGCGTGGGATATATGTCAGATACGGAAAATGCCTGAACGCAACTTTGACATCAGAAAAGAGCCTGAATACAAGGCGCTGGCTGATAAGTATGCTGAATTTGAGGTTGCAGATTTTTGGTTCTATGAAAGATACCACAAATTATACATGGAGGTTAAAACTGAATGATATGGAAAACTCAATCAGAATCGGAGACCCTGACGGTTACGAGCTTGACACCTGCATATATGACAAGCGGACAATTTTAAAAAATGTAACCATTGAAATCCTTGAAAACTCAAAAACAGGAAAAACGACAATAGGCTGGTATCGTCAGTATGATACCGAAGAAATTAACGAAATAGGAGAATGCTTATGAACTGCAAATACTGTGAAGATGAATTTTGCGTCAATGACGAATGCCCGGAACGTGCCGATTACTGTCCGTATGACGACGAACAGGAAAACTGCGAATATTCAGAAGAATACGAGGACGACTGATATGAGGCTCAAACCTTGCCCAAAATGCAGATATGAAAACACAATTGGCATAGTACACGACATGAGGCTCAGAGGTGGTTCTTGGTTCGTGAAGTGCTGGAACTGCGGCAAATGCAGTAAGAAAAAAATTTTTAAACATCAAGCAATAAAAAGCTGGAACAAGGAGTGGGAAGAATGACTTGCAAAGGATGTATTCACTTTGCCGACTGCTTAAAAGACGGCAAAACGAGATATTACGGCGAAAATGCAGCATGTAACAATGTTGAGGATCTTTGCAAATTTTTTAAAGACAGCTCACGATTTGTTGAGCTGCCGTGCAAGGTGGGAGACCCCACTTGGTTCGTTGGAAACGTGCCGCCTGTACTTGACGCAACTTGTGGTGGCCGTCTGATTTGGTTTAACAAAAATAATCCGCTTGCTCTCTTCGCGGATAAGCGTGTGATGATTGACGAAACGATATATCAGAGCACAGACAGAAAAATAACAAGAAAGCACACGATAGACCCTGATGTTGTAGCAGACTTTACCGACTTGCCTTTCGAGGATAACACATTTTACCATGTGATTTTTGACCCTCCGCATTTGAAAACACTCGGCGAAAATTCGTGGATGTGTAAGAAATATGGAAAACTTCCTGACAATTGGCGAGAAGTAATAAAAGATGGATTTACCGAATGTATGCGAGTGCTACGGCCGTTTGGCACTTTGGTTTTTAAATGGAACGAAACAGAAATCACCACAAGCGAAATAATTAAAACTATTGAAAGTGAACCGCTTTACGGTTGTCGCTCTGGCAAGGCAAGCAAAACACATTGGATGGTTTTTATCAAAGAATCAAGAGAAAACGAAGAAAACACAGTAAAGGAGCGTAAAAAAAATGAACTGTAAGTGGATGTCAGATAACGGACAGGAGATATGTTGCAACGATGAATGCCCGTATTGTTGTACTTGGTGTCCTGTTACAGAATATCCCGAAATCTGCAAATACGCAGAAGAAAAGGAGCGTGAACAAAAATGAGAATAATTGAATATATCAAAGACACTAAAGAATTCATAAAAACATACGGCGGAAAAAAGTGGTATAAAAATAAAATTTTTATTAGCAACGCTTTACGCATGAATGCACCGGGCAGAAAAAATAAGTTTTGGTACTGGTACGATAAAGCAGTTATTAAAATTTTTGAAAGGCGCTGAAAAAAATGAAATCTGTCTTAATCTCAATCCGCCCCAAATGGTGCGAACTGATAGCAAACGGCAAAAAAACTATCGAAGTCCGCAAAACAAAACCGAAAATGCAGACACCGTTTAAGGTTTATATATATCAAACAATGAAGCCTGTTTCCGTTTCGTTTAACGGAAACGGCAAGCATATATCTGAATACGATAAAACATTATGGTACAACAGTTGGAGCGGCAAGGTTATCGGTGAGTTTATATGCAACTGCGTTGAACATTTTGACTGTTCATCCTATGATTTTGAGGAATTGTCGCAACGCAGAAATTCTTGCTTAACGCTCGATGAACTTTTGAATTATTGCAACGGTCGAGACTTGTATGGCTGGCATATATCAAACCTCATTGTTTATGACAAACCTAAAGAACTGAACCAGTTTATGCTGGCTGAATATAATTACGGCAAAATACATCTTCCAAGACACGAGATTTCCCGTGCACCTCAAAGCTGGTGTTATGTCGAGGAGGCGGAGAAATGAGCTATGAATCACCGATTGTGCTGTTTTCTTCAGAAATAGACAAAATAAATTCCCTGATAATTGAGAAACAAGAAAATGCGATTGTTACGAAAATATCTCAGACAATAGGCGTTGACATCAGCAAAGACGAGCTTATTCGTGCGCTTAATTATGACCGTAATCAATATGAGGCAGGCTACAAGGATGGCAGAAATCAAGATATCTGGATAAGCGTTGATGATGAATTCCCGCCGGCGGGAGAATTGGTGTTGTGCTGCGGAGAAAAAGGCGGTATGTTTCTTGGCAAATATGCGGGAAATAGTAGTTTGGATGATAAACCAGTCGCATATACTCAGAGCCGAACATCTCGCGTTTTAAAATTTTGGCGTCCCTTGCCTAAACCCCCGGAGGTGTAAAAAAATGCCACAGAATAAATACAAGCTCCCGCCTGATGTGCGCGGGACGGTTATTAACATAGTGAAAGGCTACGACCGCAGGGCAGCCGACCATAAAATCACCAAAATTTTAAAGATTGAAGAAACAATTTACACGGAGGAAGAAAATGTATAGAATAGTTAAAAAGAGAAAAATCAGAGATATTACAGCAATCACACTCGCAATCCTGCTGATTATCGCGGTATTTGCCTGCTTAATCGGGTACTGCGTCAAGGAAAACAAGAAGGTCGAGATAAGCCGCGAAATCATCAATGTTCAGCATATTCCGCGAGGTGTGGAAAACGGTAACAAAAATGGAGTACGAAAAAGCGAAAGAAGAACTCGGAGGCTAAGCCATGACGAGGGAAAAGTTAAAAAGCTATCATGCTAAAAAGGCTGAGGCGGAAGCCCTGAGGGAAGAAATCAGCAAACTGCACAGTGAGAGCACTGCTGCAATACTCCGTCAACAGCTTGAAGAAGCAGAACACACAGTAAATGAAATCGCGGCGTTTATCAGAGACTGCCCAAACAGCAATGCGAAGGCAATAATGACTCTAATGGTCTATGAAGACTTTAATCTTGAGCAAGTTGGAAAGAAATTACATCAAGACCGCCGCACAGTCAGCCGTGCCCTCAATAAAGTGCTTGAGCCTGAAAGTTGCCCACAATGCCCGTAAATGTATGCTATAATAAAAGTGTGAGCCGTTCCTCTCGGTTTCCGGGAGGATAAGCTCACAGCGAGTGCGTGAACCTTAAAAAAATACAAATGCCGATGATGTCTTTGAACTACTCCCACGTTGACTGTGTAATTCATATCTCCTTGCTCCGACTGTTCAGTCGAGTTGTCATGCTCAGTTGTGAATAGCCGTCATCAACCTCACTCGGGCTTTAAGGTTCAAAAAGCTGCCCAAACGCACAAGCATTTTGATTGCAATCAGGGGAAGAGGCCACGCTCTAAGCATGCAAGGGCGCGGCTGATTTTCTTAATAAGGGTATTTTTAGGTGGTACAATGGAAAAAGAAAATTCGTTATGCGATTTGATCGCCGGATATGAAGATTCTCTCAGCAAGGTTGAAGCGTCGATCGCGGAGAAGAAAGCGCAGCTCAGAACATGTCCGCCTTACGGCAGAGATGTGTTAAAGCTCCGACGTTCCCTGCAATCTTATTATGCAATAAGGCGCGACCTTGAGCGCACAATCACAACGCTAAAAAATTACTACAAATGACATCGAAGCGGAGGGATAAGATGAACGTAACAGCAGTGGCTATTACTGCAATTATATGCTTGACAATCTTTGGCGTGTGCCTTGTCGCATGTAAATATGGCGATAGCAAACCAAGCAGAGGAGGCAACCGAAAATGAGTCAGAATCCGAATGACGAAATAGTACGTCTCGCGGGCAAGGCAGGAGCAGAGGCCGCAATAGCCGCATACGCAAAAGAACAAAAGCAGGCCGAGAAAGAAAAAAAGTCGCGTTATTATCTCAACATCAAGAAGCTCCTTGAGAATTATCGCGGTCTCAAGGCTTATGCCGAGAATGCCGTTCAGTCTGTTGAAGACGCAGTATATGCTTCCGAAAACCTCAGCGATATTGAGTCAATAATCCAGTCGATGTGGGACCCGTACAATCGCTCTGACGCCCTCATTGAATCAATAAAAGAATCGAAGCAGAAGACGCTCGCAATGATAACGCACATCGAAGCGATGCTGAAAGCCTACGAAAAAGTCTGCTTCAGCGCAACAACACGCCAAGAAGACAAGCGCAGGTATCAGATTCTTTATGACCGTTATATTTCCGACGAGGGGCTCAGCGTTTCCGCACTTGCGAAAAAATACAGTGTCGATGAAAGAACGGTTTATTCCGACCTGAAGACAGCCGCAACCACAATCGCGGCGTTTATGTTCGGCGTTGATTATGTTTTATCCGCCTAACGCATTTCAAAAAGTCGTCATTGACTTATCAATCACGGTATGCTAAGATGATATTGTGATTCAATTTCATAAGTTTTTAAACGAGCACCGCCTTGAAAATGGCGAATGCTCGTTTTTTTTGCTCCTTCTAATTCAAAACATTAGGAGGACACAAACATGCACGGTGCAATTGCATCATTGGCAGTGTATGCCGCCATAATGATAGGCGCAACACTGCTGTTCAGCAAAAAAGCAAACGGAGAAAATTTCCATGTCGCAGACCGCAACCTTGGTACAGCTATATCAGCAGTATCAATCGCGGCAACATGGATATGGGCTCCGTCTCTTTTTGTTTCAGCGGAAAAAGCCTACGGAAGCGGAATCCCGGGCTTCTTTTGGTTTTTAGTTCCGAATATCTTATGTTTACTTTTCTTCATTCCTTTTGCCAAGAGAATGAGAAAGCAGTTCCCAAACGGTATCACGCTGTCGGGATATATGTCTGAGACATATAGATCTGAAAAGGTCAAAAAGGTCTATATGTTCCAGCTCGGCAGCCTTTCGGTTCTCTCAACCTCGGTTCAGCTCCTTGCAGGCTCAAAGATTCTGTCAATGCTCACGGGCTTGCCGTTTTGGTTATTGACAATAATCCTTGCCGTTGTGGCTTTTTCATATTCCCAATTCTCGGGAATAAAAGCCTCAGTAATTACGGATGTTATTCAGTACGGCTTGATAATAGCTGGATGCCTTATCACAGCCCCTTGGAGCTTACATAAGTTCGGGGGTATAGCAACACTCGGAAACGGTCTCGGAGGCTTCACAGGCGAATTTGCAGGGCTTTTCAGCGGTAACGGCTGGAAGGTATTCCTTTCATTTGGTTTGCCGACAACAATCGGGCTGATTTCAGGACCATTCGGCGACCAGAGCTTTTGGCAGAGAGTATTTTCGATTAAAGAGAAGTCGCTCGGCAAGAGCTTCAAAATCGGTGCCGTTCTCTTTGCCCTTGTGCCTATTTCAATGGGTGCAGTCGGATTTATCGCCGCAGGCAGTCAATTCATGGCGAAAGACAGCTCAATGGTAAATTTTGAATTCATAAAGGCGAATTTTCCCGCGTGGGTTATGATTCCGTTCCTGTTTATGATTCTGTCGGGATTGATGTCAACGGTTGACAGCAACCTTTGTTCGTTTGCTTCCCTGACAACAGACAGAAATAAGACGGAGACCGCAGAGGAAAATATAAAAACAAGCAAAATTGCTATGCTTGCGCTTCTCTGCGTGGGAATTGCAATAGCAAATATCCCCGGACTCACAGTAACACATCTGTTCATGTTCTACGGAACGGTCAGAGCTTCAACGCTGTTCACGACAATTCTCACCCTTAAAGGAAAGAAATTGTCAGCGGACGGCGTTTTTTACGGCGTTTTAGCCTCACTTGTAATCGGTGTGCCTGTTTATGCAATAGGCGCAATTTTCGATATTGCCGTAATTAAAACAATCGGCAGTCTGCTCGCCGCCCTCTTATCGGGCGTTGTAGCATTGTGTTTCACCAAGAGAAAAGAGGTGGCGCACGATGCTCCGTAAAAAGCAGAAAGCAACCAACGCAGATTGGATAGATACGGCTAATAAAATTGAGAAAATCATAACAAAAGATGAACTCGACAAGCTGATAAAAATTACCGTAAAAGAGATAAAGCAAAAGGTCAAAGGCAAAAAAGCGGCGTATGCCTGGAGCGGCGGCAAGGACAGTATTGTCCTCAGCAAGATTTGCGAAGCCGCAGGCGTTACCGCTTCTATGATTGGCATTTGCGACCTTGAATACCCTGCATTTTTGAAGTGGGTTGAAGAAAACAAGCCCGACGGCTGCACGATAATCAATACCAAGCAAAACCTTGAATGGCTCGCAAAGCATGAGGATATGTTATTTCCACAGGACAGCGCAAAAGCGTCAAGGTGGTTTTCGATCGTACAGCACCGGGCACAGCAACAGTATTTCAAGGACAATGAGCTTGATATACTCATTCTCGGCCGCAGAAAATCAGACGGCAATTATGTGGGAAACGGCGACAATATCTACACAAACGGAAAAGGTATCACAAGATACAGCCCGTTGGCAGATTGGAGCCACGAGCACATATTGGCATATATTCACTATTACAAATTATCCGTCCCGCCCATTTACGAATGGAAAAACGGATATATTTGCGGTACTCATCCGTGGGCTGCTCGTCAATGGACAGGCAGTATAGAAAACGGCTGGCAGGAAGTTTACGGCATCGACCCCTCTATTGTTGAGCATGCTGCTGAATATCTGCAGAGTGCAAAAACCTTCTTGAAGGAGGTGGCACAATGCAAATAGTACAGAAAAAACTGTCAGACCTCATTTCTCCCGATAAGAATGTCAGATACCACAATCAGAAGCAGATACAGGAATTTGCCCGAAGCCTTGAGATGTTCGGTCAGATTCGCCCTGTAGTCGTCGACGAGAACAATATAATCCGCTGCGGTAACGGTCTTGTCGCGGCGATGCGCTCTCTTGGCTATGAGACGGCAGATGTTTATGTCATTGAAAACCTCAGCGAGAACAACAAGAAGAAGCTGATGATAGCCGATAACCGCATATACGGTCTCGGAGTTGATAATCTCGACACGCTGAATGAATTTTTTGAGGAGCTCAAGGGCGACCTTGATATTCCCGGATATGACGAGGAAATCCTCAATTCAATAGTGGCAGACGCGGAAGAAATAACAGAAAAGCTTTCTGAGTTCGGCACACTTGACGAAGACGAGATTGAAGAAATCAAAGTCGGCGCAGAAAAGAGAGAAACTGAAAAGCCTGTACTTGTGGCACAGAGCGAAAACCACGAAGCCGCCGCAACAGACAACGCAGAGGAATCCGAGAAAATGGAAGGCGCAGAAGACGCGGAAAAAAGCCGTAAATTCATCACATGCCCGAAATGCGGTGAGAAGATATGGCTATAAGGAAATATGCGGCAAGCATTGATGTTGTAGAAGCCGCAAAAATACGGATTCAGAATATATTTAACAACAATGTTCCTGTCTTTATGTCATTTTCGGGTGGCAAAGACAGTTTATGCCTTGCAAACCTTACAGTTGAGCTGATACAGCAAGGTAAAATAAATCCCAAACTGCTTACAGTGCAGTTTATTGACGAGGAAGCCATATTCCCGTGCATAGAAAAGACGGTCAAGGAATGGCGCAAAAAATTCCTCATGCTCGGCGCAAAATTCGAGTGGTACTGTATGCAGTACAAGCATTACAACTGTTTCAATCAGTTAGAGAATGACGAATCATTTATCTGCTGGGACGAAACGAAAAAAAGCTGTTGGATAAGACAGCCGCCGCCTTTCGCGGTGCGCTGTCATCCTTTGCTCCGGGAACGGAAAGACACATATCAAGATTTCCTTGACAAGTGCTGTAAATACGGAATAACTATTGTCGGCGTCAGAACTGCGGAATCACTTCAACGCTTGCAGAATATTGCACGGCGAAAAAATGACAAAAACAGCGAGACGCGGAAAAAGCTCTATCCGATTTACGATTGGAAAGATACTGATGTGTGGCTCTACCTTAAGGAGCACAATGTAGAAATTCCCGACATCTACTTATTCATGTGGCAAGCAGGGGCGGGCAAGCGACAAATGCGCGTTTCACAATTCTTCTCAATAGATACAGCCCGCTCCCTTGTCAAGATGAATGAGTATTATCCGAATCTCCTTGATTCGATAATAAAGCGTGAGCCAAACGCCTACCTTGCCGCTCTGTACTGGGACAGCGAAATGTTCGGCAGAAGCGGCACAACGAGGAAGAAATTGGAAGAGGGGCAGAAAAAGAAAGATTACCGTGCAGAACTCGCGAAGATGTTCGCGGACTTTGACGCTATCTTTGATACGCCCCACAAAAAGCAGGTCGCCAAAAGTTACAGGAATTTCTTCATAGCCGTATCAAACATCATTGACGATAACGACTTGAAGAAGTTATATGAGGGCTTATGCGGCGGCGACCCGAAGCTGAGAACACTCCGTGCGCTCTACCAGAGCGTGTACACAAAATATAATGTGGCGGCAAGAAAAGCCGTAACGGAGGGGGTGAACAATAATGGATAATCTCAAAGCACCCCTTGCAACGCTTCAATGGGTTGACCGTGAAAAGCTCAAACCGAACGATTACAACCCAAATAAAGTATCGCAGGAAAATCTGAAACTGCTCACACAATCAATTCTGACAAACGGTTGGACGCTTCCGATAGTTGTCAGACCCGATATGACGATTATAGACGGATTCCACCGATGGACCGTTTCCGGGCAAGAACCGTTAAGGACGAGGCTCGGCGGAATGGTGCCCGTTGTTATTGTTGAGCACAAAGAACATTCCGAAGATATTTATGGAACTGTTACTCATAACAGAGCAAGAGGTACTCACCTGCTTGAGCCGATGAAGGCGATTGTTAAGGAACTTCTTGGTGCGGGCAAGACGGTTGAAGAAATCGGAAAGCAACTCGGCATGAAGCCTGAGGAAGTTTTCAGACTTTCAGATTTTAGCAAAGAGGACTTTTTGCGTATGATGACAGACGGCGTAAACGGCTATTCAAAAGCTGTTTTAATCACGAAAATATAACACATTACAGAGGGGCGGCAGCACATCAGACTACCGCTCCTCTTTCTCGTTTATACGAAACTGAACAAATCGAGGTGAGGTGAAGCAAATTGAAAACGAGAAGTCCTGAAAGGGATAAAGCATACAAGCTGTATTTAAAAAGCGGAAAGACAATGAAAAACAGCGAAATTGCCAGCAAGCTCGGTGTTTCAGCTTCACAAATTGCAAAATGGAAAAGTCAGGATAAATGGGATAGTGAATCATTACCGAATGATAAGGTAAAAGGTAAAAAAGATACCAAATCAAATGGTAATAAAAAGGGGGCTCCAAAAGGCAATAAAAACGCCGCTGGCAAAGATAGCGGTGCACCGCTCGGAAATCAATATGCGCTGAAGCACGGCGGATATTCAGAAATCTATTGGGACACTCTCGACGAAGACGAAAAAAGTATCATTGAGGACATGCCGCAGGACGAGGAAACATTACTGATAGACCAAATTAAACTTTATACCGTACGTGAGCGCAGAATACTGTTAGCGATTCAGAAAGTACAAACTGCGAAGAGCGACCAAATCCTTTCTTCTGTATCACGAGAAGAAACAAAACGTGTATTTGACGGTGAGAACGACGAGGAAAAGGCGCAGCAGAAAGCATTGTACAAAGAGAAAATAGCCGAAAAGGTTGGATCTGGGGAACGTCTACCGGGAGAAGCTTATCAGCTGTTTACAAATACTGAAAATAAGCAGAATGTAATATCTCGGCTTGAAGATGAACTCACAAGAGTTCAAAGAGCAAAAAATCAGGCTATTGATTCTCTTGCAAAACTCAACATTGAAAAGCAGAAGCTTGAGCTTATAAAAGAAAACAACAGCGAGATAGAAGACACATCGGAAACAGACGAGGTTATATATGGCGAAAACAGTTTACAAACCGAAACGAACGATTCCGTTTAATTTTGGTGATAAGCATATTGACTATATAAGAAAATGTCAATATAACACCTATAATATAGCTGAGGGTGCTGTCCGCGCGGGTAAAACTGTTGATAATGTTTATGCTTTTGCTCATGAGCTTGAAACTACTCCCGACAAAATACACCTTGCCACAGGTTCAACAGCGGCCAACGCGAAGCTGAATATAGGCGACGCCAACGGCTTCGGTCTCGAGTATATATTCAGAGGTCAATGTCGTTGGGGCAAGTACAAAGGCAACGAGTGCCTTGTCATAAAAGGCCCGAAAACCAATTTCAAACAAAAGGTAATAATCTTTGCGGGTGCTGCATTGGCAAACTCGTATAAGAAAATCCGTGGTAACTCTTACGGTATGTGGATTGCTACGGAGATAAACCTCCATCATGACGACACGATTAAAGAGGCTTTCAACAGAACGCTCGCCTCCAAAAATCGTAAATTCTTTTGGGATTTAAACCCAGACAACCCAAACGCTACGATATATGTTGACTATATCGACAAGTACATAGATAAAGCAAACAAAGGTGAATTGCTCGGTGGTATGAATTACCAGCACTTCACCATTTTCGATAATATAAATATTTCCGAAGCTTCACGAAACGCCTTTATAAGTCAGTATGAGGAAGGTTCTTTATGGTATCGTCGAGACATTAAAGGCGAAAGGTGCATAGCCGAAGGACTTGTATATGCAACATTTGACCGCAGTAAATACGTTGTGAAAGAAATACCGCCGCCGAACAGAAGCCACAGATATTTTGTATCAATAGACTATGGTACAGTTAATCCATTTGCTGCCGAGTTATGGGATGTAGATACTGCAGGGAAAAAGGCAACAATGATACGCGAGCTTTATTATGCAGGCTCAAGTAATGACCGTTGCGACGACGAAGAATACTATCGCATGCTCACTGAGTTTATTGGTGGATACGATATTGAATATATAATAATCGACCCTTCCGCAGCTTCAATGATTGAAAGCATTCATAAACACGGACAATGGATGTGCGTCGGTGGGCAAAATGATGTAATTAACGGAATCCAGTGTGTTACGAGATTCCTTAAAGCTGGTTCTTTGTTATTCCACGAGAGCTGCACAAATACTTTCAAGGAGTTTGAAAGCTATGTATGGGATAAAGAGGCTGGAATAAAAACAGGTCAAGATGTAGTAGTTAAGCAGAACGACCACGCAATGGACGCAATGAGATACTTCTGCTACACGACATTAAGAGAAATATTCTACTGGGTAATATAAGGGCGGTGATTTAAGATGGGATATTTTTCAAGGATTATAGGGAGAATACACGATATGTTTATTTATGACTCAGACGCCGCAAAAGAATTTGGCGTTGAACTGATTACATCGCCGGAAATGTCAAGTGCTTTGGATATGTGGGACAACATTTCGTCCGGCACTCCCGAGTGGTTAAGTGAAGATGTAAAGACAGTAAATATGGCGGATTTCATATCCGAAAGAACAGCACAGCTTGTCTGCCTTGACATAGGTATTGCGTTGTCGGGATCTCCGAGAGCAGATTATCTGCAAGAGCTTGCCGACGAAATGTTAAAAAAGCTCCGCTATAAAGTTGCAAGAGCTTGCCGTCTCGGTGGTATTATGATTAAGCCAAACGGAAACGGCTGGGATTATATCTCGCCGGGCAATTTTGGTATTACGGCGAAAGACGATAACGGAAATATCACGGGAGCTATTTTCGCTTCTCATACAGTCCAAGAAGGCAGGAGTTACACAAGGCTCGAATATCACCGCTTTGAAGGCGTTGATGCGGATGGTCCTGTATATGTGATTACAAATAAGTGTTATAAAAATCAATCTACATTTGAAGGACGCCCTGTTTTAGGTCAGCAAGTTCCTTTAGAGACTGTTGATATATGGAATCATATTAAAGATGAAGTAAGGATTTCAAGGCTTAAGAAGCCGCTTTTCGCTTATTTTCGTATGCCCGGAGATAATACGATTGATATATCCTCACCTCTTGGTGTTCCGATTTTCGACAAAGGAATTGAAGAGCTTAAATCCGTTGATATAGCTATCAGCCGCAAAGATGATGAAGTGTATGATAGTCAGCATATCACCTTTGTCGGACAAACCCTCGTTCAGAATATAGAGCGAAACGGCGGTAAGCTCCCCCGTTTTGTCAGAGGTATGGGCATGGGATTACGCGATAATGAAACATCTGCAATCCATGAGCATACCGCAACAATGCTCACAGAAGAAAGATTAAAAGACTTAAATTTCACTCTTTCTTTACTCGGCACCAAATGCGGCTACTCGGAAGGCTCGTTTATAATTGACGGTCAGCGCGGAGTAATTACCGCAACACAGGTTGAGTCTGATGATAGAGATACCATTCAGACAATCAAAGATATAAGAGATTCTTTGAGCACAGCTCTTGAACAGGCAATATACGCAGCGGATATAATTGCCACACTGTATAAGGTTGTACCTCTCGGCACATACGAAGCTAATTTTAATTTTGGCGACATTACATACAACTACGAAGAAGACCGCCAGAACTGGATGAACTACGCAAAACTTGGTTGGTCTCCCAAGTATCTGTATTTCGTTAAGTTTGAGGGTATGAGCGAAGACGAGGCGAGAGAAATGATTAAAGAAGCCAAGTCTGAGAACGAAGAGCCCGAATTATTCCCAAGTAAAGAATAATGAGGTGATAGCTTATGCTTACACCTGAAGAACTCACAGCAATAGTTGAATCAATGTACCCTTACATTGACGAACTTAATGATTGGATTGTTAAAGACATCATTAAATCAATCATGGCTCGCCTTAATAGAGGGGAAGCGCTCAGCATATCTCAAACAAATAGGTGGGAAATGACTGTTCTTGAGGCAACAGGTCACCATTTTGACGATTTGCAAGCCGAAATACAAAACTTTACGCGGCACACTCAAAAAGAAATACAACAGATTTTTGAGGATGCAGGTATTCGCTCATGGGAATCTGACGAAAGCTTCTATCAATCACAAGGCTTTGAAGCTCGCTCTCTGATTACCAACAAAAGAATACTTGCTATCCTTGAGGACTCTTATAAGCGAACGAACGGAGAAATAAGAAATCTCACGAGAACAACCGCGCTGATGAGCCAGCGTAACTTTGTAAATGTACTCGATAAAGCACATATGAAAGTAATCACCGGGGCTCAATCATATTCAGCAGCATATCACGAAGCTATTAACGAGCTTGCAGGCTATCAATCAGAGGTCTTATATCCCTCAGGACATAAAGACACAGTCGAAACTGCTGTACTGCGTTGCGTAAGAACTGGGACGGCTCAAGCAAGCGGTAATATGGCAATAGAGAATATGGTTCAGCACGATTGGGATTTGATCCGCGTATCAGCTCACCTTGGCGCCAGATATGGAGACGGCGGAGAAAACCCTGGTAATCACTTCTGGTGGCAAGGTGGATTATATAGCAGAACAGGAAAAGACCCCCAATATCCCGACTTTGTATCAACAACAGGATATGGCACAGGCGAAGGTCTGAGCGGTTGGAACTGCCGCCATTCTTTTGGTCCTGGATCTCCCGACCATAATCCTTTTAAAAATTATGACGAAGAAGAAAACCGTAAGGCTTACGACCTTTCTCAAAAGCAAAGAGCTGCCGAGCGCAAGATAAGACACCAAAAAACAAAGGTACTCGGTTTGCATGAGGCAATGAATAATGCTTCATCTGAGGAAGAGCGTGCCAAACTCGAAGAATCTTATCAGAAAGAGGCTTTGAAGCTTCAAAAATACAACGGTGAGTATAATAAGCTGTGCGAGGATAATGGCCTTAAAAAGCTCTCAGAACGTATTACAGTGCAGAAATGGAACCGTTCTGAAGCGGCACGAGCAACACAATCTGCAAATAAACTTGCAAATGAAAGCAAAATATATTATAATACAGATAATAAGCAAGACGCTATTTACCAATTTTTAAGAGATGACAAAACACGAAATTGGATTAAATCAGATAAATTTAACAAAACCATTCATCAAGGTAAACAGGATAAACACATTAAAGGAACGAATAACTATATAAAGGGTAGAAGTTATGTTACAGTTCCACCGTCCGATTTACAGGGATTGGTTGATAAATATGCCGGTACAGGTAAGTTAGAAAGAAAAAGCGATGGCAAATTCAACAGTAAAGAACTTTGTAAAGCTGACTGTCAAATAGGTGTTGCTGTCACAGACAATGGCGAATATCCAACAAGCTGGTTTAAAATCCATTATAGCAAAAATGGCACTCATATTGTTCCGATAAGGGAGGTAGAATAATGAAATCATTATTTGATTATTACGGGAAAAAAGTCAGAATAACAACGAGTAAAAAAACATTTGAAGGTCTCGTGTCTTGTGTTCAAAACGAATTAGATACCGATTCAGGAGAACAAGAATTAAATTTGGACACAGCAAACGGAACATGCTACTCATTTGAAAAATCTGAGATAATAAGTATTGAAGAATTGTAAACAATAAATTACGCTCTGCAAATGCAGGGCGTTTTTTTATACCCTTTTGGAGGTTTTTATGAAAGTTGAAGCAGGTTTTATCAACGATGAAGGTGAGCGCGTAATTGAAACAATGAGCGACGTCAAATGGGATATGCTCTGCCTTACTGACAGACTTTTTCACCCTGAGAAATACGCGGCTTGCGAAAATATTGAAAGAAGCATAAGAAAAATCACAGAACGCATAAAGAGAGCTTGCGCAAGCAGAGTAAACAGAGCTGAGGTAACTCTTTTTATCGAGGAATGCCGAAAATTGCAGCCCGAAGAAAAAGAAGAAGCTGAAAAAAGTATATTACGGCAAATAGCCGACACATATTAAGGAGTTGTTTTTATGTTCTTTGAGCTTAAGCAGAAAATCAGAAAACGCAGATGGTTGCGTCAGCATACCAACTGGGACGACACCCGTCAAAAGCGTAAAGCACTTGCAAAGTATTTAAAATCTTTCGAGAAAAATTAAAAACTGCAAGCAAAGTATTAAAGTATATTTTCAAACTTTGCAGAAATTTTTAAAAGTTGCGCCGTTATCGGCGCTTTTTTTATGCCCTTTTTTAGCTTTCCGCAGGTGCGAATCCTGCAAAGGGCAACCAATATTCGGGCGTCCACGGCTCTAATTACAGTGGAATCGACGCAGTCATGGCTACGACTTAAAAAGCCTTGTCGAAGAAAGGATTTCCATGAAAACGGAAGAACTTATTGCACTCGGTTTGACAGATGAACAGGCGAAAAAGGTATTTGAGCTTCACGGCAAAGGTATTTCAAAGGCCCAAAAAGAAGCAGAAGACCTTAAGGCTCAGAATCAATCACTCCAAAAACAGCTCGATACGGCAAACGAAACACTTGATAAATTCAAGGATGTTGATGTTGAAGGTATCAAGGCAGAGGTAGAAACCTACAAGAAACAGGCAGAAGACGCGAAAAGGGATTATGAAAACAAACTCCGCACACGCGACCAAGATGCTTGGCTTCAAGGTAAATACGACGAATACGGCGTGGCTTCTCCGTATGCTCGTAAATCTCTTTCTGCTGAAATCAGAGACGAAAAAGACGGTCTCAAATGGAAAGACGGCTCTTTCCTCGGATTTGATGATTTTATGAAATCTGCAAAGGAAAAGGACAGCGGTCTTTACAAAACCAAAGAGGAACAAGAAGCCGAAAAGAAGGAAAAAGAACTCGAAGACAATGCTCCGTACTTTACATCTGGTAATGATGACAGCGGAAGCAAAGGCGGCAAAGCTCCTACTCCTCCTACAATTTTCTGATTTTGAAAGGATGAATTTTTAATGGCAAGAATTACAGCCCTCGATATGCTTACAACCGCAGGCGGTCAGGCATACCTCGCCGAAATTTACGGCAAAGTTATTGAAAATGTTCAGAAAGGTCTCGTATCAACAGGTATGAAGAACAAGGACCTTTCAGGCGATCCCACTTCCGGCACACTCGTTGCAAAGCGCTTTAAAAATGCAACATCTCAGAGCTATGGTTCTGCAAGATCAGGCGGTGCAGGCAACGCAGTTAAAGCTGATGAAGTAACAATCGCAATCAACACCGACAAAGAGTTTGTTGAAGAACTTGAGCAGAAGGACATTCGTCTTTACGGTGTTGAGGGCGTTGTTGCAAGACGCGCAGCAAATCACACACTCCGTATGCAGGCTGAGCTTGATTGTGCATTTTTCACAGCAGGCGCAACAGCCGCAAATGCTCTTAACCTTTCTGCATATACCACAATCGAGGAAGAGCTCGAGGCGGTTATTCAGGAATGTGAAATGGTTAAGAACAACTTTGTTGACGGTGTTCCCCGTTCAATGATGAACCTTGTTCTCTCCCCCAAGTATTACGGCAAAATCCGCAATTACCTCGACAAGACTGTTAACAACGCAAATGTTGAAACAGATAAAGAGGAGTTCTATGCTTTCCACGGCGTAAAGGCTTTCAGCTCAGTTCACCTTCCCGACGGCTGCGACTATCTTCTCCTTGTTGACGGCGCAGTTGCACAGCCTGTTATGGCTGACAAGTACAAGGCTGAAAAGATTCCTCTTTCAAATGCTTATGCACTCGAGCTCTTCTTCAGCTACGGTACAACTGTTGTTACCCCCGACCTTATTTTCAAGCCCGGTAAGTTCACAGCAGCAGAATCTTATGTATCGGGTACACAGTATTACACCCTCGCAGACGGTGTATATACTGCTGTTACAATCTCAGAGTTTGCCAGCGGAACAACCTACTACACAATGGCGTAAGGTTGGGTGAATTAAGTGCTTTTTAAAAATAAAAGCTCGGGCAATATTATTCAAATAACAGATGAAAAAGCAATAATGATTGCAAAAACTTCTGACTCTTATGAGGAATATTGTCCTCCTGTCCCCGTTTTGCCTTTGCCTAAAATCAAAACGAAAAACACAAAAAACAAAATAAATACGGTGAAATAATGTATACAGACTATGACTTTTATGAGAACAAGTATTATGGCGACATTTTAACGCTTGAGAACTCCAACAAATGGCTTTCTCGCGCAAGTGATTTGATTGACCATTACACTTTTAACCGTCTGCATAAGAATTTTCCGACTGATAAACTTCATAAAATAAAGGTTTTAAAGTGCGTTTGTGCTGTTGCAGACGCACTTTATAAAATTGACGAGCAAAACTCGGCAATGGCAGCAATCGTTGAAGAGGACGGCACAGTACATGGTGCAATTTCGTCAATATCGTCAGGCCGAGAATCTATTTCTTATGCAACAGGTGCAAGCTCGTCAGCGTCAGCATACGCAAAGGCTGCCTCCTCCAAGGCGGAAGAAGCGGCTTTTATCGAAGATATAATATGCGAATATATCGCAAATATTCCCGACAGCACTGGCGTCAATCTCCTATATGCGGGGGTTTAATATGTACGATAAATCAATAACGCTTTTCTGCTTCAATAAAGAACAAGGAAAATGGTATCCGTATGTGCTTAACGATGTTGACTTCGGCGCAAACAAAGGCGTTAATACAAGCGCAACAGGAGACACAGACTCTGATAGAATTATCGTCCTTGTAAAGAGCGACAAGCGCAAAAAAATAATAACAGAGAGCGAAATTATATCGTATCTGCCGCCCAAAGAGTATCAGAAGACGCTCAAACCGCAAAAACACTTTACTTTTACCCCGGGTAAAGATTTTATCTGCGATGGAATTTATGAAGATTTATCAGCTGTAACAGATGATGAGTATGAGAGCGGATTTTATCATTATATGAATAAAATCCGCGACGGTGTATATCTCATTACATCAGCCGATTTCTTCTCATTGCTCCCACACTTTGAACTGGAGGCAAAATAATGGCATCAAACGAAAGATTTGAGGGAAATGTCAGAATAGCCAGCGGCGGTCTTGTAATCGAGCTTGATTTAAGCCGTTTTGAAAAACAGTTCGCCGAGGCACAAGAACGCCTCGGCGAGGCTGTGCTTCAAGACTGCAAACCTCTCATGCCGCTTGCAACAGGAGCATTACAGCAAAACTCATATGTCGGAGACGACGGTAGAAAAGTTGTTTTCAACAGTGTTTATGCGAGCTTCCAATATGGTGGCTTAGTCATGGTTGACCCCGACACAAACAGTCCATGGGCGAGAGCTGGCGCCTCTAAAGTCCTCACGGATAGACCGTTGCACTATTCGCGTGCGGAAGCCGTAGACCATTGGTTTGACGAGGCAAAAGCCCAAAATCTTGATTACTGGCTCTCACTTGTAAAGAAAATTGCAGGAGGTGGTTAATATGCCGCTTTTTGATACAGACGCAGGGAACGCATTGAGCAGAGTTATGACAACATTACTTAATGAATTTCCCGGGCTCGGCAATAAAACTATATCCTTCTCGGGACTTGAGCATGATAGCGGAATAGGGTTTTTCCCTACATCCGGCGCGACTTTTCTTCAAAATAAGGAAAGCGTAACGGGTTATGTTAAGCAAATTTGCCTCTATCCGTTCACGGTAATATACCGCGCCGCACCTGTTTCCGATTCTCAGAGAATTGAAATTAAAGAATTTCTTGATGCTCTCGGACGATGGATTGAGCAGGAACCAATTACAATCGACGAAAACGAGTACCGACTTGAAAGCTATCCCGACATTAACTCAGGCAACAGAAAAATCAAATCTATCGAGCGTACAAACGCTGCACACCTTGGCCGTCGATACAATGACGCCGTAGAGGATTGGCAGATTTCGCTCAGATTGACATATACAAATGAATATCAAAAATAAGATAAGGAGAAAAAGGCTATGATTGAAAGAAAATTCTTAGCTCACTACCTTGACGATTCTTTCGGCGGCACTACAGCTCACTACAACAGAATCGGCAAGGACCTCGAAGAGTACGGCGACGAACTTAATCCCGATGTTGAAACTAAAAATAATATTTGGGGTGAACAGTCGGTAAACCATAAGGGTTATCAGGTACAGTCAGAGGTTGACCCCTACTATGCTGAGGAAGGCGACGCCCTCTATGAGAAGCTTGAAGAAATAGTCAACAAACGTCTCACAGGCGACGACTGCAAGACAACCAAAATTGATGTCCTTGTGAATGCAAATGGCGAGGTGCAGTGGGCATACAAAGAAGATGTCTACGTTATTCCCAACAGCCTCGGCGGCGACGCATCGGGCTATCAGATCCCCTACACCATTTACAACGCAGGAAACCGTGTTGATGTAACGAATAATGTTTCTTTCGCGAACGGCGGAATAACTTATTCGACAAGCGGCTCGGGTAGCGGCTCGGGCGGCGGCGTAGGTTAATTAACAAAACTCTCTCGATATTTCACGAGAGAGTTTATTTTTTATATGGAGGATTATTTTTATGAATGAATTTGAAAAAAACGGTCTCGGCATAGTAGTCGATGACGGTTATAAGCGTGTACCTGTTTACAATAAACTCGGCAAAGAAATCGGCCACTTCGATTTCAACCCCACTGACATCGGCATTATTGACCGTTATAACAACGCAGCAGGTGATTTTCCCAAAATCACAGCCCCGCTTGAAAACATTGACATCAACGCAGACGGAAGCGTTGACGAGAACGACGATGCAGCCATGAAAGCTATGGAAGAAGCCAAGAAAAACCTCTTTGAAGTGTTTGACTATATCTTTGGCGGCAATATGTCAGAGGCGTTTTTTGGAAGTGTTAACCCGTTTTCTCCGTGCAATGGTAAATTCTACTGTGAAAACGCACTTGATGTTGTTGGCCGTTTCATTTCAAAGCAGTTCGATAAGGAAATCCAACAGATGAACAACCGAGTTGATAAATATACGCACGGCTACCGCACTGGAAAACACGCAGGCGGCGGCAAACGCAATAAAGGCGGCAAAAAATGATTGGCGAGCTTCCGAAACGGATTACGATAAACGGCAAGGAATACGCGATACGCACAAATTACAAAGATATACTTAAAATTCTTGAGGCGTTCAACGATGTTGAGCTCAAGGAAAATGAGAAGGTCTATATATGCCTCACAATCATCTACAAGGCATTTGAAAGCATGCCTAAAACAGACTATGAGGAGGCATTTAAAAAGGCTGTCGCATTCATTGACGCAGGTATTGAACCTCAAAAAAAGAAAACAATTCAAACCGTTGACTGGCAACAAGACGAGGTACTTATTTTTTCTGCCCTCACCAAATCCGCAGGTTTTGATGTGCGAACACGCTCATACATTCACTGGTGGACCTTCTTGGGTTATTATCTTGAAATGCCTGATTGTGTTTATGCTACCGTTTTACGGTTGAGAACGAAGAAGGCAAACAGAGAAAAACTTGAAAAATGGGAACAAAAGTTTTGGAATGACAACAAGGATATATGCGTCATTAAACCGAAGTACTCCGCCGAGGAGCAAGCCCAAATTGACCGTCTTAATAAGATGCTCGGATAAAGGACGGTGATTACATGGCAGACGGAGCGGTTGACGGAGCTGTCATTATTGACTCCACTTTAAGCACAACGGGGTTCAAAGCCGGCAGCAAAGAGTTACAGTCAGCCATCAAGTCCCTTAATTCAAAGGTTGAATCGCTCGGAACATCTCTCACAAAAGCATTGTCGGGCGGTTCATCATCTGTAGCAAAATTTAATGGTTCAGCCGAAGAACTGAAAAATAAAATTGCTGACATTGAAAATAAAATGTCGGAATTCGGCAACAAAAAAATCCCGACTGAAGATTATGCTTTCTTAAAATCAAAGATTGAAGAAACTGAAAAATCGTTAGTGCGGCTTCAAGAGAAAGAAGAAAAAATGTCCGCTCTCGGCGTCAAAGAAGACTCATCCGCATGGAAAAGTCTCCAGTATGACATCGGAAAAGCGAAAGAAGAATTATTTGCATATGAAGACGAAAAATTCAACATGGAGCAAGGCGGCTGGGCATATCAAGACGCACCCGACACAGCAGAATATCAACAACTTCAATCTCAGCTTGATTATGTGCGTCAGAAGTACGCGGAAGTTACAGAAGCAGCGGAAGAAAACTCCGCTCAATTAAATCAAAATCAAGCGACTGCTGACGAGACGGAAAGTAGATTTAAACGATTTGCTTCAACTCTCGGTGGCGCGGTTCTCGGAAGTCTTCAGAAATTCGGGAAAACAGCGGCAAACGCCGCAACTAACGGGCTTAAAAAGCTCGGTGCAAATGCGCTTAAGACAATTTTCCCATTCTCGAATGTAAAGCAGACAGTTGGCGGCGCTGAAAAAAGCATAGCGGCACTCGGAAAGAAAATCACGGGCTTATGGAGCATGCTCAAACGAATGGCAATCCGTAAAGCATTGTCGAGCGTGATACAAGGCGCAAAAGAGGGATTCCAAAACCTCGCACAGTATTACGGTGCTTTCAACAATGATATGTCGGCTCTTTCCTCAGGGCTCGGACAATTAAAGAATAGCTTTGCGGCAGCATTCGCTCCTATTCTCTCAATTGTTGCGCCTATACTGTTACAACTTATATCTCTGCTTACTACAGCTGCCGAAAAAGTCGGTATGTTCTTTGCGGCACTTGGCGGCTCAAGCACTTTTGTCCGTGCGACAAAGGTTCAAAAAAATTATGCCGGGTCATTGAATGATACGGCAAAAGCCTCAAAAAAAGCCTACGGTGCCGCTCTCGACCTTGATGAACGGCATGATATAAAGAACAAAGATGATGGCTCTGGCGGCGGTGGTGGCGGCGCAGGAGGTAGCGGCGGTGGTTTTGAAACTGTTACAATCGACTCAAAAATCAAGGAGTTTGTCGCTCAGATTAAAGACGCGTTCAATTCAGGCGACTTTGAGAAGGTTGGCGACCTTATAGGTCAAAAGATAAACAGTGTTTTCCGTCGTATCAACAAAGCTGTAAGCTGGAACACGGTCGGCGATAAAATTACCAAAACAGTAACAGGATTTACTCGCATTTTAAATTCTCTTGTTGATGCTGTTGACTGGAATCTCATAGGCGATACTTTTGCGCAAGGCTTCAACACCATTGTCAATACTGTTGACCTATTGGCTGACGGTATCAACTGGCAGAATTTAGGAGCTAAAATCGCCACAGGCGTCAACGGACTTTTCAAAGGTATTGATCTCAAGAAGCTTGGCAAAACAGCGGGCGACATAATCAATATCCCGATTGAGTTTTTGTACGGCGCAGTTGAAACAATAAAGTGGTCTGACATAGGCTTAAAACTCTCCGATGGTGTGAACAGCCTGTTTTCAACTATCAACTGGGAAAAAGCAGGCAAAACTTTAGGAGACGGCA
The DNA here is from genome assembly GCA_045640865.1 of Acutalibacteraceae bacterium. Lineage (GTDB taxonomy): Bacteria > Bacillota > Clostridia > Oscillospirales > Acutalibacteraceae > CAG-488. The sequence continues at coordinate 89,335 of JAZUFU010000028.1, forward strand.
TAAAGGGCGTTTTAGACGCTATAACTACAGGTATTCAAAATATCAATTGGCAAGAAATCGGAAATGATATTGCTGACTTTGTCGGCAGCATCAACTGGAACGGCGTTATTGACTCCTTAGTGGCTGGTTTAGGCGCAGCTATCGGCGGATTGGCTACGCTTATTTGGGGCTTAATCGAGGACAGCTGGAATGATGTTGTTGATTGGTGGAAAGAAACCGCCTATGAAGACGGCGAATTCACTATAGAAGGGCTTCTCGACGGCATTGTAGAAAAACTGAAAAATATTGGCAAATGGATTGTTGACCATATTTTCAAACCTTTCATAAACGGCTTTGAAAAAGCCTTTAAAATCGGTTCGCCGTCAAGGGTAATGAAAGATGAGGGCGGTTTTATCGGAAGCGGTCTTATAAACGGCCTCAAGGCGAAGATTCCCTCACTTGTCAATGTTATTTCCTCAATCAAAAGCAAATTTTCAACACTCTCAAAGCTCAAGACATCTGCGCTTACCTGGGGCAAGGATGTATGTTCAAACCTTGCAAACGGTATAAGGAACGGTATCTCAAAGGTTGGCAGCGCGGTTACAAAGGTTGCGGAAAAAATCAAGTCTATTATCGGCTTCTCAGAGCCTGAGGACGGTCCTCTTTCTAACTTCCACACATATATGCCCGATATGCTTCAGCTCATGGCAGACGGCATTAACAAGAACAAGGGCATAGCTCTTGACGCTGTATCAGGTGTAGCTCAATCAATTAAGGAAAGACTTAACAACGGGAGTTATTCAATCGGGTTCAACTTTGAGAATGAGACTGACAGCGTTCTCGGCGACTTCACCGATAAATTCGTTGACGAATTCAGCGAATTATTCCAAAGGTTGCAAGCTATTGCGAATAATGTATCTTTCGTCGTTCCGCAAGCTGCGACAAATATAACGCCTTACACAGCGAATGATGATTCAAGGAACCCCGAAGCATTTGCAGATAAGGTTTTTGAGCTTGTTCTCGAATTGCTGAAAGGTATTAAATTTGGAGACAACGACAACGATCCGTCCAAGTGGACGATTGAGGGTGATGTCATTATTGACGGAGACAAAGCAGGCCGAGTACTTGCAAAGCCCGTAGTCAAAGAAATAAACCGCGGCAAACTGAAAATCACAACATAAGGAGGGTTAAAGAATGTCAGTTAAAATTCCGATATATGGGTTATTGTATTCCACGGACGGCGTTGCATTCAACGACCCTCCGATACCGCCCGATTCAATGGGACTCGAGCTCGAGCAGGTAACAGCGGAAACATACAGAACGGTTGATGCTGAAGCTCTTGAATATACAGATTTTCTCACGATTAAAGTGAAAATCTCGTGTGAATGGAGCTCAATGACTCCTACTCAATTTATGTTTTGGTCGAGCATTTTTGCGCAGAACCGATATATATGGCTTAAATATTGCTCACCATTCAATCTTAATGAATTTGAAACACACCAGTTTAAATGTAACAATCTCAAATTCAATTACGAGCTTGTTGATAAAAACACCGCATTGGTTAAATCAATCGACGGTGTTTCTCAATCATATACTCAGAGGTGATTTAGCATGACAAACGCTTATTTATACAGTGATTTTGCGGCAAATGGCGACAGAGCAACGCCGAAAAATAATGAATTTCATGCGGCAAATCACGCTCTGAATAGACTGAATACATTCATCATCAAAAAAGCTGATGCCCCGCTCGAAGACGAAAATGAGGATACAACGACTTCATTCACTGTTTCAATCGAATACCCGACAGATATTCGGCTCAAGCGCAATGACTCACTGCTTTCATATACCACTTCAAACGGCAAGAGGCTCAGTTCTCTTGCCGATATTGAGCACAACAGCAGCCTTGCTCTCTCAATAACAGACAGCGCAACCCGTCAGTATGTTCTTCAAGTTGACGGTCAATGCACATATAGCATTGTTGGCAAAACCATACGAATAATCAATATTCGCTCAGATATATCTGTTAAGCTGAGAATAAGAACAAACGAGAACTACACAGTAATTTTGAGCTGTGCCGATGCTTCACATCTTGAATCTTTTAGTCTTGGTCCCGAAGAATACTATCCCAGCTCAGGTGTTCTTAACAAAACCGTTGAATTATCCAAAGATGAATATTCTCAAATTTCATTTGACTGCCTTGCAGCTGAGGGCTATACAGTAGATAACATTCAGGTTTTTTCCAACGCTCAGTACAGCAATGATATAACTGAACAAGTCAAGACCATAAGCGGCGGAACATCAATGTTCAGATTTTCAGATAGCATTGCAACATATTATGTGGTTATAACACTGAGAGAAGTCTATACTGAATCGTATGAGGTAATAGTCAACATTGACCATCCCGAAAAAATAAATTATTTCTCCATTCAGTACGGAGATACAATCACAGCTCCGGACTTATCAAGGTATTCATTTAGCGTTGCGAGCCACCGCACAAAGTGTCAGTTTATATTATATGCGAATAACAATGAGCTTTCTGAGGTAACGCTTGACGGAGTCGGTCAAGAAACTATTAACGACCACTATGTCAGCATCAGTGTCAACTTCTCTCCAAATAAACGCGGAGCAGAAAATCCGTATGTAATCAATATTATGACTAAAGCAGAAGCCTATAAGGTAACAATTGAGGGAGCAGAGCACGCAACGCTGACATACAAAAATAACAGCATGCCAGCCTATGCTCCGTGTGAACAAACGGCTATAGGAAGCGACCTCGTTTCTTACGCGGTCTGCGGAGATAACCGCGCAGTGCATATCCACATAGTTGCGAAGGATGGCTACAGCTTGAACGGAACGCCGTATGTTACGCATGGAACTGCAACAACGGATTACACTTTGAATTATTTTACAATTATTGCAAGCTCCGATGTAACAATTTTCGTCCCGATAATCAGTGATGGTGATATATCTGATGATAACGAATGGCAAAACGCAGAAATTGCATTCAGAGGTTCTTATTGGAATTCTTTAATGGAATACTCCATTACATTTCAGATTTCATCGCAGATTATGTACTCTTTCGGTATAAAGTTAACGCCAAATACTTCATACCGCTTTAAATTTACATCAAACTCTGTGATACCTGCTGAAATCTGCTATCGCACCTCAAACAAACTTTTATCATCCTCAGAACGAGCAGCAGAAGCGACTGGATATACCGTAAAGGCAATCTCGATTGATTCTGATGGTTATATGGTTCTTTCGTATGACGAAATCAACACTGGGTACAGCTACTTGTATGTTGCATTTCACAATTTTACAAATTACCCTACATATAAAAATATGATTCTGTCAGCAATCGAGTACAGAGCTGAGTTTGTTGAAGACTTGGCTCCCGATACAGATGTTCCTGCGTATTTCGGTGAGGGAGATATTTTAAAGTTATCAGTAATTGATGAAGTCGATGTTACGGCTTCTCAAGTACCATACAGCGCATGCTCATTCACGATAAAGGACGAAAACGATGTTTATAATCCAGCTATACGAGGTGCTCAAGGAAATCTTCTTGAGCAGAATCAAAGATTTGAAGTTTATTCCATTGTCAGCGAAGTCCCCGATATATTCTCAAATTCGCTTGTATCCCCTGCCAAATATATCAACAAGGTCGGAACATTCCGACTTAAAGATATAGCACAGGACAATTTGACGGCAAATTTTGAGATGATAGGCACGCTTGAATACTACGACGAAAAAGAACTCAGTGAGAATGAGAAGATACTGTCCTCAACTCTTAAGAAGACATCCGTCATATCGTATTTGAGGGCGTTATTTGGTGCTGATGTTGATACCTCCGCTTTTAGAGCGGGACAGATGATTATTACTCCGTTTGAAACAGAAAGCAAAACTGAAATAGCACGAATTATCGCTGAATATTTTTCAATGTATCTGTATGAAACGGTTGACGGAAGAATAGCGTTCAAGAAGCTCGCAGACAGAACCTACGCGACAAATAACTCTCAACCGTTCAAGCTTAATCTCGGCAGGCAAAGGAGAAATCCCGAGATTTCAAAAATAAATGAGGCTACCGACAGCGTAAGTGTTGACATCACGAGATACACGCCGGGTGGAATAATTCAACTCGACATGATGAATGAGTGTGATGTTGAGGTATATGTGAAGCGAACAACAACCGTCGCAAATAATCCTTTGCTCGACAGTGCGGAAAACCTTGACGGGTACGACCTTATAGCCATAATGTCAGAAGGAATTTTTAAATTTTACGGCGAAGACGGAACGGAAATTGATGAAATAAACATTGGTAACAATTTGCAATCGATACAGAACCCCAAATATCTGATGTTCAAAATCAATCTCCCGTCAAACTGTTCTGTTGACGATTTTTGCGCATTTCGTTCGGACGCTTCACTTAATTTTGATGATATTCTCTCTACTTATTGCATGACAAATGCAGCAGATGCGACCGACAGAGATAAAATAGGCGGTGCTTTAACTGAAAAAGCGGCATATTTCTGGTGCACATTTACGCCTAATGGAACATTCAACGATGTTATCAACGGAATCGATGTGCCGTATTATTCTTCATTTTTTGATTTCTTTTTCAATAACTCAGTTGTACTCACAGAGCTTCTGAAAAAAGTTGAATGTGCTGAAATCGTATCGGACACCGTTTCTTATATTTACAGTCCGTTTAAGACGAGAAAAAACACCTATGAGGTCTCAAATCCGCTTGTATCGTCAAAAAGCGCTGCTGAACGAGTCGCAATGTATATGTATGCTATGAAAAATCGACAAATCTATCGTAGCGAAAGCGACTGGCGTGGTGATTGTTCAGTTCGTTGCGGCGACGAAATCCTCTCAGCCGTTTGCATTGGTAGAGGAACAGCAAAAACATTCGAGAACTACTATTCCGGAACCGTTGTATATAACGAGATAACCTACGAAGGAAATTTACGACAAAAAACAGCAACAGAGTTCGAGGAACAGTACCTATATGCAAGAGACGGTAATGGTGCTACATCTCCGAAGATAGGACAATCTTTACCGCTCAACTTGTAAGGAGAGAATAAAATTATGGCAAACTTTACGAAAAAAACATGGACTACGTCAGACAGCGTATCGGCGACAGATTTGAACCGCATCGAGAACGGCATACAAGAACTCATTGACGCGATTGAGTCCCTGTCAGCTCAAGGCGATTCACTCGTTCAGAGCGGACTTGCAAAATTCTATGATTCAGGCATCGCGTCAGGGGGGAAATTCACCTTGTCGGTATCGTTTGCGCGAGCGTTTAAAAGTGGCACCTCGCCAATTATAACGGTAACGCCGAGAACGGCAATACCGCAAAAAACGCATCTCGGCGTTAGTTCTCGCTCGTCAACAGGGTTCACGATCACCCTATACTGTGAGGCTGATACAGCTTCAAATCCGAGAACAGAGTTAGGCGTTGACTGGATAGCTGTTGGTCGTAGCCCTGATGCAGATTAAAAGGAGGTAAGTAAATGCCTAAAGTATGTGTCGACGTTCGTCCGAGCCGTCTGCTTATTGCGGGCGGTAACGGCGTCATCGGAACCCAAAACGATAAAAACACGGTAGCTTTTAAATTCTCATTTCCGCTGAGAATCGCCGACACAGCGACAACGGAGTATGAAAAAAAAGCAAGGCTGTCAAATTCAATCAACGAGGTCGATGTGGAAATTGACAATAATGGCAGAATGATAGTTCCTCAAGAGATGCTAACAGACAGTTTCCTTGATGTAACTGTCATTTTAAAAAATCAGAGCAAAACATGGAAAACATCACCGAGAAGATTCCATCTGAGACAGACAAGAAAATCTGATAAAGAAATCAATGTTGACGCATTCACTTCTCAATTAATATTGGCGATAAATGCAAATATTGTAAAGATTGATGACGACTCCTCGCCTCAAGAAATTATTTCAGCGATTTCCGCCACAAATTGGCAGGATTTCAAGTCTGAAATTATCGCAATATTAAATTCGCATTTTGCCGCAGACCTGCCCGAATCGGCGGATGCCGAGGAAATCTCGGCAGCAATTTCAAACAGTTTTGTCGAACTCATTCAGGCGTTCAATGAGAAATTCAATCTGAATATCGACAGCGAGGCAGACGTCTCCGATATGCTGAGTGCGCTCAACAATGTTGAAGACGTTAAAAGCATCATTCAGCTCATGAATGATACTTTACCGTTCAATGTCTTAAATCCTCGTAATCCGCTGTTCTACATCGACCCCGACAATTTCACGACGCCCACAGTTCGTACCGCTTTGCGTGATTATCACACATTTTTGCAGGATTATATGAGCTTCTTCCAGTTCACAATTAACACGATTAACAATTATCGCGAAGCTGACGAAAAATACGACACGCAAAATATGACCATTCCGCAGGGCACGACTGCTATATGGGGCATAACATACCTGATTGACGACCTCATATATTGGCGCGATTTGTATAAAGGACGCTGGGAAGATGCTGTCAATGCTTTGAAAACCGAAGAAGAAAAGATTGATTTTGATTCGCTTTCTTTCGATTCGGCGGAAGACCTCGAAATTCAGCTTGATGAAATATCAACTGACTTTAGTGCGGAACTTGACCGATTAACAGAGCTTGAAGCAGAAAAGGCAGAGCTTGAAGCAGAAAACGCCACAATGGAAGCTGAGAAGCAGGCAATCATCAATGATCTGTATGCGTATTATACAGGAACGGGACGATTTGCAAAATCAGACAGTGAAGAACAATAACATCACATAAATACAACAACTTGAAAAAGGAAGGTTTTTATATGGGCTATACAGTAAAAAAGATAATGTTCACAGCTGACGAAGGATATGTTTTCCGCAACAAGGAAAGCGGAATGATATACAAAAAACTTCGCCTTAGCAAATCCGACGAAATCGAGAATTATGAGCTTGTTCCTGAATCAGAGCTTGAACAGGAAGCGGAAACAGCCGCGAACGACAACGAGGTCGTTACAAATGAACAGGCTCTGACTGAGATTATGGGGGCAATTAACAATGTACAATAAGGAAATTAAAGAAGCTGTACAGGCTATCAGAGAGGCGAAAGAAAAGGCGAATGACCTGCAGGTTATCGTTGATGAGCTGAAAGCCCTCCCGAAGGAACAGCTCGAGAAGCTTCTGGCGAACGACCGTCTCACGGCGGTTCTCAAAAAGTACGGGGTGGAGCTCTAATGTTATACATCGCGTTTCTTTACACTGCAATCAGAGCATTCATATACAATGTCGTCCTCCCCGTGTTGGCGACATTGATGATGATTCTTTTATAAAAGGAGTAAAAACACATGGAAAAATTTCAATCAGTAAGGGCTGTAGCCTGCATCGTATTCGGCGCAATAGGTACAGCGATTTCACATTTTATCGGAGGTTGGAACGACGCATTGACAACTCTTATCGTTTTCATGGCTTTGGATTTCATTACAGGAATCCTGACGGCTGCCTTTTTCAAGAAGTCAACCAAAACCGCTTCTGGCGCGCTCAGCTCTAAGGTAGGCTTTGAGGGTGTCTGCAAAAAGGTTCTTGAATTTATACTTGTTGTGGCAGCTCATAGAATGGACCTGCTTCTCGGCGTTAATTACATACAGACCGCCGCTGTTATTGCATTCTGTGCAAACGAACTTATTTCAATTGTTGAAAACGCCGGTCTTATGGGAATTAAGATTCCCAAGGTAATAACTAACGCAATCGACATTCTGAACGGCAAAGATGTTAGAAGCATAAACGGTAAAGATAACATCAGCCCCGAAACAAGCGGCGCAAACGATAATGACAGCGACAGAAAGGAGGTGGATTCAGGTGGCGGCAATTAAAGGTATTGACGTATCTCAGTGGCAGGGAAAAATTGACTGGGCAAAGGTCAAAGGCGACGGCGTAAAATTTGCAATTATCCGCTGCGGCTACGGCGCAGACAAGACCGCAAACGATGATACATACTTTGAGCGCAACGTCTCCGAGTGTGAGCGTCTCGGCATTAACTGGGGCGTGTATCTGTTCAGTTACGCGAATTCAATAGATAAGGCCAAGTCGGAGCTTGCGCACATTCTCAGACTCCTTAAAGGCAAGAAGCCGAAGCTTCCTGTTTTTTATGACCTTGAGGACGCGAGCACAACAGGCAAATGCTCAAAGGCTACAATTCTGAGCATGGCGAAAATCGTTGTAAACGGTCTCGAAGCCGCAGGATACCGCGCGGGTGTTTACGCAAACCTTAACTGGTTCACGAACTACCTCACGGACCAATGGTATAGTACAAAGCCCGTGTGGATCGCGCAGTATAATACAAAATGCACCTACAGCAAGAAGTATTCTATCTGGCAGCATTCAAGCACAGGCAAGGTCAGCGGCATTTCCGGAAATGTTGACATGAATTATTGCTATGACGATTTGGCGAGTTTCAGCGTATCAGACAGCGGATTTAGCTCAACGGAGTATATCAAAAAGGGCGACAAGGGAATGGGCGTATATTTCTTAAAACGCGCTCTGAACGCCCTCAGAGATAAAGGCTACACGAAACACAGCACTGACGACAACGACATTTTCGGAGCAGGCACGGAGTCTGCGCTGAAAGATGTTCAAAAAGCGGCAGGATTGACGCAGGACGGTCGTGCAGGTGCAAAAACAATCCGTGCAATCATCGACCTGCTCAGGAAGTAGGCAAGTTACCAGCAAGTTAAAAAACGGCGTAAAATAGCCGTTTTTGTGCAAAATAAAGCGAAATAAAATTAAAAAAGAAAGTTAAAATTAACGCCCCGGCAGTCTCTTAATTGAGCTGTCGGGGCGTTTTTTTGTTTATTTTTTTATTTCTTTTGCACAATCAGGGCAATATCTTACGACCTTAGAGGTATAAAATTTTGCGCCGCAAAGCTGACAAGTACGCAGGCACGATTTAAAGATTTTTAACATTTGTGCCACCTCAAACATCGTATTTCTCCGCCATGTGCGTCATAAAGTCGTTATATTCATTGTAATCCTCATATAAAAATGACTGGAGGATTTCCTCGTCAGACATCGCGGCGATCAGTGCATCGTTGATTCCGTCATCATAAAGGGCGTTTGCCGCGTTGACCATTACTCTGCTCTTTTCTGCGATTTTTAATATAAAGTCGATTGATATATTCTCACTCTTCAGCTGCTTGATAACAGATTCAATCTGTTCACCTACAAATATGCGAACAAAGCTGCTATCGTAAGAAGAAATGTAATACTGCTCCTCTCTGCTTTTGCCGCCGAAACTGAGCTCGTCCGCCACGCTGCTTACCTGCAAATCTTCATCCGCGCCGTTTTCACAGTCAAGAGTTGCGTTTTCGCCCTCTGCTTCATAATAATTTTTCCAGTTGTCATAAATCATAATTCTATTTCCTTGTTATGTAGTTCCGCATTAAGCGGAGGTTAGTTGCTTTCGTGCTTGCGCATTCTTGCATACATCTGAACATCTTCGTGATCGAGCTCGCCACGCTGTGCCAATTCTTTGGCTTCTTCGAGCTGATACTCATAATCAGTGTCGTTGTGTCTATGAGAAGCAGCTAAGATTGCAAAGGCATGTTCTTTGTCGGTTATAGCTCTTAACGGATTTTCTCGGGAGAGTTTATTTATCAGCTTAGCGCGTTCAGTTGAGTAGTGTTCGTACTGCTTGTCCTCAAGTTCATCTATACAGCTCTGCTTGTAGTCGAGCTTTTCATGAGCGATTTTTAGCGCGTCTTCAACGGATATGCCGGTCAGCTTGGCAAGACGCTCAGCCCATTTCTGCATTTTTTCTTCAGGTGTCAGAACCTTTTTTGCAGTGCCGTCAAGCTCTCTCTTAATCTGATTGAATTTGCGCATTTCCGATAATGACTTTATTTTTGCGCACATCGGCAATTTCTCGTAACCGTAACCGTTCCATGCTCCCTGCGGATTGAATAATTCAATCCCGGCTTTCTTGCAAGCGTTCTGCAGTTTTCTGTCCCCGTTGAGCTCGATTACTTTAATTTTATATTCACCCATTTTTGTCTCTCCATTATCTTAGTTTAGGGCTTCTGTCCCTTAGTTCTCCTATATTATACACGCACTGCGTGTATTTGTCAATACTTTTTTTGAAAAAAACACAAAAATTATTAGTATTTTTCGTATAAGCAATAATCAGAGAGAACTTCGCTGAATTTCGCGCAAATTGATTTCTGAATGAATTTCGACGGGGTGCGCCTGCCTGCCTTCCAGTCCTGAATTGTGCGGTAGGGAAGCTCAAGCTCCTCGGCAAGCGTTTTCATTGTTTTATTCGTTGCCGCGAGATATTTGACGATGAACTCCGAAAAGCTCAGCGCAACCGTTTCATATTCAGCATACATATCCTCTTCCTCAAAAATGTGCTCAGGGTCAGATTTGCTTCTTTCAATTTTGTGAATGCGGCATTTGCCGATTTCTTTGCGATATTTTCTGGCTTCCGAAACATCGGAAAATGTTTCGAGAAGTTTGCCGTCTTTGTAAACCTCATAAATTCTTTCGCTTATTGCGCGGTATGCAGCCTCCGCCTGTCTCTGTGATTCATAGGCTTCTTGCTTTCTCCAAAAATCACTCATTGTTAGTTCCTCCTTAAATTAAGCAACAAGATTTCTGTTTGCGTTTTTTACAAATTTTGATGAATAATTTTCATTGATTTTTGAGGTGTAACCGTCAATCATTGCCTGTGCTTCATCAATTTTTCCATTAAAAACAGCTTCAACAAGAGGCTTAACGAATGAACGCTCTTCGTATTCAACTGTTCCGTTATTATCAAAATTATAATAATCAGCATGGTCATAAAGTACATTCATTAACCATCTTTCAATTTTAAGCTCACCCGATTTAGCTTTTGCATAAATGACGCTTATCTGCTTTCTTGATGTTTCTGTAGCTTTCATACCGTTTGAATAAGTTTTCATTTTTATTTCCTCCGTTTATCTCTTGATTACAGTTATTATTATACACGCACTGCGTGTATTTGTCAATACTTTTTTAAAACTTTTTTTACAAAAAATGCTAAAAATTTTATATCAGAAAACGATATAATATAACAAAAAACGGCAAATCAATGCAAATTCTGGTAACATTATATCAGAAGGAGCAAAAAGTATGATACGAATCACACTATCCACCGAGCTCGGCAAGCGAAGGTGGACACAAGCAGACCTTGCGCGGAAAACAGGCATTCGTCCGAACACAATCAACGAAATGTATCACGAGCTTTGCGAGAGGGTCAATCTTGAGCAACTTGACCTCATTTGCGAAGCTCTCGGCTGTGAGCTTTCTGATATTATTGTTCGCGAGCCTAATGTCATGCGCGAAACGGACTGCAAACATCGGTCAGGCTAACTTCTTCCAGCCACAAAATGAAAGGGCGCTGTTATGGCGTCCTTTCTCTTTTTTATATAATATTGACGTAGTCTGCAATCACCATAAGCGCAGCGTAATAATCGGGACTGCTCGTTACCTTGTCATACATTTCATTGACCTTGTCTTTCCAGTAATCGGATGTCCGCATAGTTTTTGCGGCAAGCGCCATAAGGTTGAATATGTTGCCGTCCTCACCGATGAGCTGGCAGTCGAGTTTTGCTTCAGTTTCCATATTATTCATTCTCCCAAATAAAACCTATCATATCTTTTAATTCTGCCTGAACGAGATTTCTCGAAAATGCTTCAAGGAACAGTTGACGCATTTCTTTATCGTTTAAATTAAGTCCGAGCTCCATTCTGATGTTTTCAATGTTTTCGTCCATAACCTCATGAAGCTCGCGCTTTGTACCTTTCCATTCATCTGTATAGCTCATGACAACTCTCCTTATGATATTGAATAATAATACTCTCGGAGTTCGTCAAGGTGTTCAAGTCCGAATTTACCCGATTTATGAAAGTCAACAAACGTATCCATTGGCAGGGAGCCGAGAATTTTGTCATACTGATTTACTTCCGGCAGAGCTTCAAACTTTGTCCTGAATGCTCTGTGCATACGCTCCGCTTCTTCGCTTATTCTGCGCTCAGCGTCCACAGGAATGCTTTTAACATCAATGCGGTAATTTATATTCCCCGCGTTGGAAATGTGCCCTATAGTCTTGTAATCGTTATTTTTCCATACCGCACGATTGACAAGTGTTGTGCCGTTCCCGAGACAACACATCATTAAATCGAAGCTGAGCCTTTCGCACTTGTCCTCGCCGTACACTACGCCGAGAGAGGAACCGCAGTCCCACGCCACATGGATTGTTCCTATATCGTCAACATGGAGGACCGTTCCAAGCTCGCCCGGCACGAGCTTGTCATTATAAGGGTCGTTCAACTGAATCAGCTTAACTCTTGAGTGTTCCGGGAACTGCTCGCGCAGGCGGTTCAATTCGCGTTCTGTTATTATCATCTGTATCCTTCCTTTCCATGAATCTTTCTTAATTCTTCCAAGCTGTCGCTGCCGTGTTCAATTTCCCAATTGTCAGCAATCCTTTCTCCGCCTGGAAATCTATATGCCGGGAACTCTCCGAAATCTAAACAGCTGAATGTGCCGATATAACCGTCGCTCGTCATAATGTATTTTGGATATGTTTCTTTCATTTCAAATGCTCCCCTCTGTTGTAAACAACCATTTCATAAACCTTTTTGTTTCTGTTCCACCTGCCTGCATGGCTCCAGCCGTCATACCCCAAGAAATCAGCGAGAAGTGAATGTGTGTCGCCGTTGGATGCCGTGAAAAAGGTTCTTTCAATTATTTCAGTGATTTTTTCTATCGGCCATGTCGCCGGGTCAGTGTCGAGTATAAGCCACTCGAAAGCTTTGGGATGCATGTGCTTTGCTGTTGAATTGTAGAAATAAGACATAGCCTCTTGCACATCTGACGCCGTTAATTCGATTGTATAAAATGTCTTTACTTCCTGTGCTACGATTTTCATAACGCAATCACCAATCCTTTTATTTCTTCATCACAAAATCTGCCTCTGATAGTATCCTCAAACGGCTCAACAATTTTGCAGCCGTTCTTCATCAGCTCGACAAGACCTTCAAGCAAAGATGTTGAGTGTTCTGTTACGATGATTTTTTCAACGCTTGCCGCAATAAGCACAGAGCAGAAGTCGCTCATTTCGTCGGCAACATTTGAGCCCCAAGGCAGCTCCTTGACAATAATCTTATCTGTCTTCATCTCGACAGATTCCTCATATGCCCTCTGAGCATATCTGTAACCTTTGTTGCCGTTGCAGTCAAGGTTTTCAAAAAATAAAACTGTTTTTGCGTTAATCATTATCGTAATCCTCCTCTAAATCTTCTGCTTCGTGAATATCCTCATACCTGATGTGCCCGTAAGTGTAACCGTTATCGTTGCGGATATAAACGGGTCTATCCTCGTCCAAGTCCTCAAGGTAGGCGATAAGCTCGCCTACGGTCATTGTAGAGCCGCACTGGTCGGGGCTGTATCCGTTTCTGTTGCTGTCAATAAAAATAGGATTGTTGTTCATGCTTTTATATCCTCCTTATAAATTGCTCAAATAATCGTCTTCGTTGTCGTATTCTTCAATGGTGTAGTCCCAGCCGCCGTTGAAGCTGTCGGCGTAATTCTCCGCGTCTGAGTATCGGGGAAACTCTCCGTGCCGTTCTGCGCCGTTTTCGTATCTGATGATGTAGAACATATTGATTACTCCTTTCACGCTTCGATGTAATTATAGTGAATTTTATCTCTCCAGTACGGAGCAAGCTGTGAATTAAGTCTCTCGGCGATTTGTTTTGCGCCTTGCTTGGAATACTTCCAGCAGCCGTCTTTTGATTTGCTCCAATAATCACAGCACTTTGTTCTTTTGTACTCAATGCCGTCTTTGGTTGTTTTTATAACATAATACTTTTTCGCCTCATTCATCTTAACTGCCTCCGTGTTTTGTTTTGTTGTACTCATTATACACTATTTTTTATATGTTGTCAACACTTTTTTATATATTTTTTTATATTTTATAAAAAAATTCTTGACACTGTATAAAATTTAGTGTATGATAAATACACGAGGTGATTATATGGATATTAGAGAATATATCAGAATATGCTGCGTGAGGCGCGGCAACATATCAGAGGCGGAGCTTGCACGCCGCACAGGTCAGACGCCTCAGAACATGAACAATAAATATAAGCGCAATACATTTAAGATTTCCGAGCTCGAAAAAGTAGCCGATGCATTCGGTGCAGAATTAAAAATCGCGTTTATAGATAAGCTCACAGGCGAGGATATAGGAAAACCTGAATAAATAAAAGATACCTGCTTCTGACGGAGCAGGTATCTTTTTTGATAGAGAATATCAAAACACGATATTCTAACTGATAACATAGTGGTTCTAATTCCTCAGTCGCGATGTCTGTCAGCAAGCCTTTAAGCTCGGGGTAGGGCATGGAATATCTCTGGCTCAGATAGCGCAGGGACGCGCCCAACTCGCCGTCGGGGCCGCCGTATTGACTCAAAATTATCTGAGCGTACTTCGGGTTGGGGTTGGCTATTTTAACGGGGAACTGAAGCTTCTTTTCATAGACAAACATCAGCAATTCCCTCCTTCATAGTCCCACGGCCACGGATTTTTAAGCCAGTTTGCGCCGGGCATACCCGCGTTGCAGTAAAGCGTGCCGTGCTTCATTTCGTACTCTCTTTTGAGCATATTATATTTTTCTTCGTATTTCGCGTAGAGCTTCAGCGCGGAAATATCCTCGGGGTGGGTGTCAAGGTAAAGGTGAAGCTCCCACATGGCGAACTGTGCCGCCTCGAGCGAAACGCTCAGAGATTTATTGTCTTTCATCTTGAACCGCTTCCTTTGAACGGCTTGTTCAGACACGGGAACAGCGTTCCGCAGACGAGAGCGTTAAATTCGTCGTATGTGGCGGTGTCGGTCTGCATGGGTACATAAGCCATGGCAACCACGGGGTTGGCAGGCAGAGCGGCCGCCGCCGCGGGAAACTCACGCACAGACGCATAGCGCGGTTGTGTGCGCTGTGCATTCGGTGAATAATTCATGTCAAAACTCCTCTGTTTTAAATTACGGATATCCGTCAGGACATTCCGTTAACAGTTTATGCGCGGGCGGAATTTTTGACAGTCGGAATTGTTCGCGGTCAGTAAAGGGGGTGAATTCCGAAAAATATTACGAAAACTCAACACGGCAAGGGCAAGCCCCTACATCTTCACTATTCACTATTACATATTACTTCAAATAACCCCCACCGTCAAAATCAGAGATTTTGCCACCTCCCCCGAGGGAGGCAATAAGGCGCCCCGTCGGGGAGCTGTCAGCGAAGCTGACTGAGGGGGTAATTATTCAGAAATTAAAACAGTTATTCGTAAACAACCGCCGTTTACACGATAAATTAAAACTCGTGCGCTGACTGAATATCTTCTTCCTTATAGTCCTTTAAGTGAAGCTTTTCTCCGCAGAGAGTGAGCGTTTCAAACTCGCTTTCCGTTGTAAAGAATGAGCCTAAAACAAACTCGCGTGAAGTCATGTCAGTATCAACCGATTTTTCGTTGTACCAGTTTCGTATGCTCTCGTCGCACGGGTTGGAGCTTGCCTTGAACAGCCAGTAATGCTCGGAGCCCTTGCGGAAATGATGAAGCGTGCCGACAATAGTATTCTGTTCATTATAGAGAGTATATTTCGGCTCGTAATTTTTAAGAGCTTTTTTAAGAAAACCGTAGTGGCGCACAGGCACGAAGCCGTCGATATATTCGCCGCCCTTACCGTCAGCGGTGTTTGTCAGATAATAAAAATCCCAACCGTGAGCGTGAATTGCGTTTTCCTCCGTCCATGCGGATTCAACCGTGTTTTTCGTAATAAAGCGGAAGCCGAAACCCTCGAGAATAATCAGCGAAAACAGCACAAACGCAATGATTAACGCGGTTATTACCCGTGCATTATGGTGAATTTCCTTTGTCAGTTCTTTTTTATCTTTTTTTATATCTTTTTTATTTGTCTTACTCATATCAATCAAAGCCTTTCAAGAATTTCGGGATGCTGAGTTAAATCATAGCGTTTGTAGTTATCCTCTGCGTCAAAGAACCATACTCTCGCGTCGGGCCTTGCCTTTGAAACCATAACCGACCATTTGCCGTCAATAAAGCAGATCGCCGTTTCGTTTTCGCACGCGATTGAGGAATATTTTGCCTTGCCGACGTAGTTGTTGAACTCCTGCCAGTAGCCCGTTTCGTAGTGAGGGCAGTTGCAGTAGGGGAGAATCCCGAGACCGTCAACAAACATAAACTCGCTTTCGGGCGCGCAGTCGTCAAAGCCCTCATTAAACCAGCACATGCTGCCCGAGGATGAGCCGTAAAGCACCTTTCCCTGCTCAAACGCTTCTTTAAGATACTTGTCCGCGTGAGTCTTTTTCCATGTGTCCATGCAGAATTTGAGATTGCCGCCGGGTACATTTATAATATCCGCGCTTCTGATTTTCTGCGCGACAATTTCCTCCGTCATATAAGCGTGGGTAAGGTAAAGAATTTCCACATCACAGCCCATTTTGCTGTAAAAACCGATGGCT